>CAZPWZ010000542.1:0-2274 GCA_964590675.1 uncultured Draconibacterium sp. | reverse complement strand
GTTCTTAACGTATATGCTCCCTGCCGTCGAACCGATGGGATCCCGGAAACGTTTACTTAACAGGTAGCCGTACATTAAAAGCTGAAAACCGATATTGAGATCGGGATCGTCCAGCAGGTCGTCCCAATCCCTGATCCTGACCTGTTTTGCCTCCGTGGTCCCGGTTTTATAGTCGATGATCTTGTACCAGCCATCCATTTTATCCACCCGGTCGAGAAAGCCCTTCAGGCGGACATCCAGGGCATTGTCCCCACATTTGATTTGCATCTGCGTCTCAACAAATTGTTCGAGAAATGCAACCGATCTGCCTTTTTCCGATTGTGCCGGGGCTCCTGCCGCCTCAACCTCAAATTGAAGGAATCGCCTGACCATCATTTTTGCGACATTGACAAGCAGCAAGTTTTTGCCATACGCAATGTCGGCCCCCTTGAATTTTTTGCCAAAGGCACTGTCGATGGCATCATCCGTAAGTTTGATCATGCCCTTCAGCATATCGGCGTTGAGCGGTTGACCTATGAACGGCTGATACAGGATGTGCAGGGCCTCATGCACCGCACTGCCAAGCACGGCAGGATCGATGGTGTCGTCAACATCATCGGGCTCCCTGATACCGGCGATCTCACTAAAATAGAATTTCAGGGGACAATTGCGATAGGCATTGATCGATGTGGCAGATAGCCCCCTGGCAGCTTTTCCTTCGAGCAACTTCAAGGTTTCTCCCTCCTTATTGATCGTTATAACCGGGAAGGATTCACCTGTTATGGGTGGGGAGGTGAGAATGAGTTCACGAATTACATTCCTTGGATTATAGGCCGGTAATTCATGGGTGATTTGTCGCAAAAAGCGGCTGCGATCGCCGCCACCCATCTGGTCAGCCTCCGTATTGAACAGAATATAAACATTCTTCGCCCGCTGAATCAGCCTGTAAAAGTGATAAGCATACACCGAATCTTTATGACGGTAAGTGGGCAGGTCGAAACTCCGCTTGATGTCAAAGGGGATGAACGAGGCATTCACCTTGCCGCTTGGCAGCAAATCTTCATTGCAGGATAAAATGACCAGGTTTTCAAAATCGAGGGTGCGGGTCTCGAGCATACCCATCAATTGCACCCCTTTGAGAGGCTCCCCGTAGAATGGGAGGCTGGTGGAGGTGACCACCTGATCGTATAACTGGTAAAAGGCCGGAATTTTAAGGTCGGAGGGATAGATTGTCAGTAAATTGTTCAGCTGATGTACAATTTTGGAGAAGGCAAAAAGGTATTCCATATCCATCTTCCCTTTGGAATTGAAAACACCTTCCCGGAGATTCCCGATGATGGCCTTGAAACAATCAAGCACATCCGGTGGTTTCTCCCAGGGGATGAATATGGCATCCAAAAAGTCAAGCCTGGCAGCAAACAGGCCCGATTTCTCATGCGCCAGGTCACCTATTCCCAGGAAAATTTTATGTCCTTCGCGGATCTTATCAATTGTTTCATCAAATGCAAACCGGTTCCCATCCATCAAACTATTGGCCATCAAATGGATATATGGATGCTGCAATAACTTCAGCACATCCTTGTAGTAATATTTCCCCTTCCCTTTGCTGGTAAGGCAGGTAAAACGGGCGGTATTGATATGCAGGTTAAATACCGTCTCAAAAAGTCCGGCCAATGGCGTTTGTTTCAGCGGTAATCCGGCGGTAATATTCAACGACTCCACCTCTCCCGGGATAGAATTTAGCATGGGAATCAGCAGGCTCTCGTCGAGCAGCACCACAGCGGTTTGCTCTCCCGCCATTCCTTTCAATGCCAGTTCCCTGAGGATGTTTCCGGTGTATTTTACCTGGCCTACCGGATCAGGCACACCAATAATTTCAATTTTTTTCCCTGAGCCGGCAAAATCATTGCAAATCCAATCCGGGCTGACCGGGGGCCATTTCCGCAACCATTCGCGTAAAAAATCACCCGCCTCCTGCTGCATGTTGTCGAGGTAATAATGATCGGCATCCCACAACAAGGTTGCCAGTCCGTGCTGGTGCAAACAGGTGAATATGCGCTCCTCCGCTTTGGTCAGCGCATTGAAACCGGCAAAAATAATATGGCGCCAGGGCAGCTTGTCCCTGAACGTTTCAATCCTTTCAGCAGCATGCCTGAAGTTAAGTCCCTGGTAACATTGATTTTTTGACAATAATTTCCCGGTCAGCTTTTCGTAATAAGTATAAAGTGACTGGTAAAAATGGAGATACTTTTTCTCAAATTCGGTGAGTGGCTGGTTATCGAGGTTCCACAGACT
>CAZPWZ010000541.1:0-2278 GCA_964590675.1 uncultured Draconibacterium sp. | reverse complement strand
CGGTTTTGATTTTTGCGAGATGGTTACTGGTTCACGACGCATAAGCACCAGGGCAGAAATCGCCTGGGAGTAAACCCCTTCAGCAACCAATTCCTGCATGGATTTTCCGATCAGATCCTCAACTTTTGTCCCGGTAATGCGGCTAAAAGCGCTGTTGGCACGCAGGGTTTTTCCTTCACTATCCGTTACATGAATCCCGTCAAAGGATGAATCAATGATCCCTATGAGTTCTTCTTTCATTTCTTTGGTGTAGCTGAGTTCCTCCGAAATAAGCTCCAGTTCAGAAATGTCTTGAAAAACAGCCACCGCCCCAATAATTTGATCATTACCCATAACCGGGGTGACGTTGGAAATATACCCCTTATTCCGATACACCACTTTTTGACCAAAACTACTTTGTCCACTGGCTAGTGTCTCGGTTAACCTACTCTGCGGAAGAAGCTTGTTAACCTTTTGCCCCACTACATCTTCCCGCTCAAGGTTAAGAACCTGTTCTGCCGCTTTGTTAATCAGGGTTATTTCGCCTAGTTCATTAACGGTCAAAATACCATTATGGGTAGAATCAATAATTGTATTGAGTTCCGCATGAAGCGCAATTAAGGAGCTGAAATAAGCTCTAATGGTATCAGATAAGGTTACCATACCGACGACCCGTTGATCCTGGACAACGGGCAGATTACCTACATTGATCGTAATCAGGCTTGATACATCTTCATCCGGGCCAATGGACATCACATGACGAATCATGATTTTGCTGACCGGCAGATTCAGCTCCGTTCCAGCTAATATTTCACGCAGGACCAGCGTTTTCGTAACCAGCCCGACCAGATTTTCCAATTCATCGATGATCGGAACCGCATCTATATTATTATTAACCATAATATCCATGGCTGATTTTATACTATCGTTCAAGGTAAGCAGATCAAGCTCATCCCGCATGAAATCTTTGACCTTTAAAGAAGTCTTGATTTTGAGACTTCTTCCCAGACGCTGCAGATCCTCTCCAACGCTGACCCAATTATCTTTTTGTGCTTGCATCATCATCCGCCTCCCTTCCTGGTCTCTCCCTGTCAAATCAGCTTTTCTCTATCATCCGCAGTATGTTTAAGCAGTAATTTCGATTGCGCGGTCGAGACCTCAGCCGTCTAACGAAACAATAATGTATCGCCCGCCAAATCCTTTCCCTTTTCTCGGCCGGACAGCTATAAATCCCCCTATAGCAAGGGTATGTCCAACTTTTTCAGGTTGGCATTAACAGTGTGGTCAATTTTTGATGCATTTATGTATCGAGCTCGGTTAGTAGCTATCTCTTTTTGTCCTATTCCAGGTGCGTAGATATGAACCCGCACAGTAACCAAGCTTGCTGCCTGATTCATTTTTGTATCGAAACATAACACAATTGATTAAATTTATTATACCTTAAATATCTCTTTCTCCTCAATCCGGATGCAAGTCCCTTCATATTGGGATTTGTAATGCATGGCATGGTTTTTGCGTTAACGATTGGTAAGAGCACCCCTCATCTGGACCATAGCGCTTGGTCTGGTGACCGAGGTTCTCTCAAAAAGCGAAACGAGGTGTTGAGCATGCCTTTGAAAACAGCCCAGCAATATGTGGATGATATCCGCGCCATGAAAATTGATCTTTATATGTTCGGGGAAAAAATCGAGAATTACGTGGATCACCCTATGATTCGTCCCTCGGTAAATGCGATGGCCATGACCTATAAGCTGGCCCAGGAAGCTGCGCATGAAGACATCATGACGGCCACTTCCAATCTCAGCGGGCAAAGAATTAACCGTTTCACCCATCTTCACCAAAGTACGGAAGACTTAGTGAAAAAGGTCAAGATGCAGCGGCTATTAGGACAGAAAACCGGCTGCTGCTTCCAGCGTTGTGTAGGTATGGATGCTTTCAACGCAGTCTTTAATACCACCTTTGAAATGGATGCTCGACATGGCACTAACTATCATCAGCGATTCATCGAATACATGCAATACGTGCAGGCCAATGACCTGGCAGTAGATGGATGTATGACCGATTCCCGGGGCGACCGGTCCAAGGGGCCCGGGGAACAGGATGATCCTGATGCATATTTGCATATCGTTGCCAGGGACCCATCCGGTATCGTCGTCAGAGGCTGCAAGATGCATCAGACCGGAATGATTAACTCCCATGAGATCCTGGTCATGCCGAACAACTCGCCAAAGGAAAATGAAAAACACTGGTGAGTTAGTTTTGCCCTTCCTCTTTACACACCAGGTATGGTTTTAATTTT
>CAZPWZ010000540.1:0-2278 GCA_964590675.1 uncultured Draconibacterium sp. | reverse complement strand
GCCGGTTCCGATCTTGAAATATTTTTCCCTCCTGTCCATCAGCTTCTCGCCAACCTGTATGAGACGCATCTCATCCCCGACACCGCAAAAGTTATCCGTCACCCTGGAAATAACTTCCAGCTGCCTCTCCTTCTTTTCTGCCATGGGCCGGAGGCTGCTCAGCACCTGCTCAAAAACCGGCTTTACCGGGAATGAGAATTTGACAAACCGGAATTTCCCGGAATCCAGTTTCGACATGTCAAGGATGTCGTTTACCGTAGTCAGCAGGATATCAGAGGAACCACTCATGGCCTGGACATATTTTTGCTGTACCGGGTCGAGGCTGGATTCCTTCAACTGTTCCGTGAATCCGACGATCGAAGTCAGCGGGGTCCTCAGTTCATGGCTCATAAATGCCAGGAATTTGCTTTTTTCGGCGGCTTCATCCTTCGCTTTCTTCCGGGCAGCAATAATTCCTTTCTGGTACTTGATGATCTTCCTGATGTTCAGGGCGATCAGAAAAGCAAGCAGGAATCCAAGCCCGATGCTTCCCAGTACGCAATATTCAATGATCCGCGAATACTTCAAAATATTTACAACGGCCAGGCTCTGGACCCGTTCTTCACGGATGAGGTTATCCTGCTTCAACTCCCTGAAAATTGCTGAAATTTCGCTCATTAAATTGGAGTTAAGCTCGATCAGTGATTTTTCCTTTTCCTTCAGCTGCTGATTTAACTGATATTGCTGTTTTAGCTGATTTTCATAATACTGGTTGGTCTGGCGGGCAACCTCCCAGCCAACATCGACCATGGTTATCGTGCGCTTAGCCCCGGCAGCACGGGTTTGACCACCTGATTTGACGGTGACCTGCTTGTTAACCTTGGTAGTCTCGGTTTCCCCTTTAAAAAAGGTCTTGACCTTGCTGAAAAATCCCTTTTTTTTCTTGGTCGTCTCCTCGGTGATTTGCTTCACTGTGTCGACGGAAACGGGAATGGGAATGAAGGTAAGGTCAGGATGGTACTGTTCGATTGCCGCAATATCGGGTTTGACTCCACTCTCCTTGATTAATTGAAGGGAATTTGCTGTACTTAACAGGGAATCTGCCATCCTTCGCAGCTTCCCGAGGCTCGCCTGCATGGCTTCCTTGGTCCTGTTCCCGGTTTGCAGCGCATAGATCGAATTTTGTTTCCCGGAGACGGACGAAAGACTAGCTTTAAGTTCAGCAGTAAGGTCATCCATCACCTTGAGCTGGTTCCTGTATTTGTCGAACGACGCTTGACTGAACGACAATGTATACATCCTGAAATCATTATCAACATTATAAACCTGCTGGATGCACTTGTCAAGTATTTCCAGCGGTTTATTTTTTTCTTTCAGGATCTGGGCGGCCTCAACAATATTCTTTTTCGATTCATTTTGAATATAGAAAATAGCCGCGCCGAAATGGATCATCACCACCAGTAACAATGCAATTAATACCCGCAACACATGAATTATTATCGGTGTTTTACCCATCGGCAAAAGAATAAGAAGCCGAAATTACAAAACTATTTCAAACAGAATTTTAAAGTGTGTAATTGTGCATCCATTTTTTCCAAAAAATCATCCCATTCCGTTGAAAAAGATACCGTCGGTTTTTTAAATTTAATAACTTTGGCCCCAATGAATTCAGGATGATCAAATACAAATCCCGTATGCGATTCAAATTTCTTCTTTACATCTTCTTCATTACTTGCAGTCATCTTACCTTTTCCCAAACGTTAACCATAACAGGCAAAGTAACATCAGAGGATGAAGAGAAAGGAATTCCCGGCGTTACTGTGGTGGTCAGGGGCACAGTGAAAGGAACCAGCACCGACATCGATGGCAATTATTCCCTGCCTGGAGTTTCTCCCAAAGACACCTTGAGATTCAGCTTTATCGGTTATGAGACACGGGATATTCCTGTCGGAACTCAAGTGAAAATTGATGTCTTGCTGCTTCTTGCCACCAGGGATCTCGAAGAGGTTGTAGTCACCGCATTCGGGGTTAAACGCCAGCAGCGGGAAATCGGGTATTCTACCCAACGCATCGATGCAGAGGTGGTGATCCGGTCGAATACACCAAACATCCTGAATGGCATGATTGGCCGTGCAGCAGGGGTGCAGATCTCACAGAACGACGGGGTGGAGGGCAGTTCGACGCCCATTGTTATCAGGGGAAACAATACACTGAGCGGGAAGAACCAGCCACTGATCGTCGTGGACAATGTTCCGCTGGAGAATATCCCGGGGCAGGAAAATGTGGGCCGCGGAGTTGA
>CAZPWZ010000539.1:0-2279 GCA_964590675.1 uncultured Draconibacterium sp. | reverse complement strand
AGAAGATACCCTGCGCCAGGTTTACCCTTTGTTTCATCCCGGAGGAATAATACCGGATCTGTTTGTGCCTGGCATCACCCAAACCCATGGCGGAAATGATCTCATCCATTTTGATATTCACAAGAAAAGGTTTGAACCCCTGGTGGAAACGCAGGAATTCTTCAAGCGTCATTTCTTCTACCAATTCCAGGTAAGGCGCAGTAATGGAAACCTGGCGGTAAATACTCTCCACGGTATGCTGCTTGTTGTCTTCCGAGTAACTCACATTTCCTTCATTCACATACATGGAACCGCCCAGCACCTGGAGCAAGGTGCTTTTCCCCGATCCGTTCGGTCCGGTGATAGCATAGGAACGTCCTGATTGAAATTGGTAATGGAAGTGGCGGAATATCCAGTCACGGTTGAACCGTTTCCCGGCGTTAGATAGGGAAATCGTCATCGTTGCTGCCTTTGGTAAACCGTTTGATGATGCCTCTCCCGCTTTCACGGATAAAAGTCACGATCTCATCCCGTTCATCCGTAGCAGGCATTTCTTCTTCAATGTACTCCACCGCCTGGCTGGTATTCATGCCTTTATTGTACAACACACGGTAGATATCGAGAATATGATTGATGCGTTCTACACTGAACCCGCGTCGCTTTAAACCGATTGAATTCACACCGGCATAGCTTAGTGGTGTCCGCCCTGCCTTGATATATGGAGGTACATCTTTGCCCACGAGAGATCCACCGCTGATGAAAGAGTGCTGACCGATCTTCACAAACTGGTGCACCGCGCACATCCCGCCAATGTTCGCCCAGTCGCCAATCGTAACGTTTCCGGCAACCTGGGTGTTGTTACTCGTAATACAATTATCTCCAACAAAACAATCATGTGCAAAATGGCAATAAGCCATGATCAGGCAATTTTTCCCGATCACCGTTTTGTCCCGGTCCTTGGTACCACGGTTTACTGTCACGAATTCACGGATCGTTGTGCCATCGCCGATAAATACATTGGAATATTCGCCCTGGAATTTCAAATCCTGTGGTACCGCGGCGATTACCGCCCCGGGAAAGATCCTGCAATTCCTTCCTACCCGTGCGCCCTCCATGATCGTAACATTCGATCCAATCCAGGTGCCTTCGCCAATCTCTACGTCCTGGTGAATGACCGTAAATGGATCAATCTTCACATTCGTCGCCAGCCTGGCGTTCGGATGAATGTATGTATGGGGATGAATCATGGATATATTACAAAAAACCCGACCATTGCCGGGCGGGGCAAAGTTAGCAGTTACAGCTAAAACGGGAAGTTTTTTTGGCCATATATTGTTAAAACTCAGGGCGGATGGCGCAGTGGTCAGCGTTGCACCATTAAAATGACCAGGGAAGTTGTAAATTTGTGGATTCATGCACAATCCCCCGGATATACTTGCCCTGGCTTACAAGCAGACCCTGATGCAGGACCAATTGGTCTTGCTGCAGGAGCGGCAACAGCAAATACCCGGTTCGGTCCGGTATACCATCAACCGTTATTCGCGCAACGCGCAGTGGAATATTGAAGACACCGGGATGATGGTGTATCATTATGAACAAGGCAACCCGCGCGAAAATTATTTTGAGCTGCGGTTTTGTGTAAGCGGGAACGTGTACTGCCGCAAAAAAGATACGGAATGCGACATGTGCCAGTTCGGCGCATCGAAGGGCTGTGTGGAAAGAGTAGACAGTGTTGATGTGGTCAGTTTCAAATTTGAACCGGCCCATCTCAGCCAGTTTGTAAAACCGCGGAAAGGCAATGCCGTTCTCACGGATAATATTCTTGCCTTCAAACACCAGTCTTCCTTTACGAAGATACTCCCCCTTTGCGGCAAGACCAGGATGGTGCTGGAGGGAGTACTGAATCATACATATAGCGACAGTCTCGAAAATATCTATATCAACGCGCAAACGCAGATGCTGCTTTTGTACAGTCTTGATTGCATGCTGGGTGAGAAAAAGATCGATGTGTTGAATTGTAAGTTCCTTGCCAATGAACTGGACAGGGAAAAAATCGTAAAGGCAAGGGAGATCCTGATCCAGCATATCGGCGAGCCGATCACCATTAAGGAGCTTAGCCGGAAAGTCGCAATTAATGAATGTTACCTGAAAAAAGGGTTTAAGGAACTTTTTGGAACGACCGTATTTGATTTTTATCATCTTTATTTTTATCTATCCGTTGTTGTAATATTTTACTATGAATTTCGTTCATTTCTTCTCCTCCATAATTACTATACTTTATATCTTGTTTTAACAGCCAC
>CAZPWZ010000538.1:0-2286 GCA_964590675.1 uncultured Draconibacterium sp. | reverse complement strand
GCACAAGGAGATTGGCACGATGCTTGGCATTACTGAGTCAACAGCGAAATCGCAATATCATCGCGCGAAAATCAGCATCAGGAACAGGTTAAAAGAATTAGGCATTGATCAAAATTCATTCTATTGAAAGTATCATGGAAAATCCGGATGAGGTAGAAAAAAAATTCAAATCTGTTTTTTCAGGGTATAAGCAGAAGCCACCTGCAGAGGTATGGGAAAATCTTCGCCGTGAACTACATCCGGAGCCGAAACCCCTGGGTTTCTGGATGCGGATGACTGGGTCGTCCTTTTTCCCGGACCGGCTGGGATGGCGTTATGTCGCTTTGGGTGGGGCATTCATTTTAGTGTTTCTCGCAGTTGTTTATTTTACGGCCAAAGATCAACATACCATCGCAGGTCATGCCTATGCGGGAGAGGCCAGGCTATGCAGGGGGACAGCCGTGTTATTCAGGGTGGATGACCGGTTAAAGCCATGGGATTCCGTGAACCATTACCGTTCAGCCCTGATTGACGACAGGGGTTACTATAAATTTTCGAGCGTTGAACCAGGTACCTACTTATTGCGCATTGCCCCGGAGGAAAGTTCTGAATTCTCGCAGCATTTTTCTCCTTCCTGGTTTGATCAGCATGAAAATCCAGACTCATCCCATGCAATTGTCATTACATCCGACGATTTCAGGGCAGATGTCCATTTAACGAGCCGAAATTCAAGTATCAGGTAGGATATTAAAAGCAATCAGTTGTCATCCGCAAACCATTCCGCATAGGAGTTGGCAGTTTCGCGTAACCGCATGCTATGCAGTTTCACCCCGTCAGGCAGCAATTCACGGATACGTTTTGCAAAATCCAGAAGGAAATTCTCGCTGGTAGGCTGAAAGGGAACGACAACGACATTGGTAAAAGGCTCTCCGAACTTTCTGAGTTCCTGCTCCGGAACTTCATCGTTCAAAAGCAATGCATGGTCAAAAGGATCAACAATATGCTTTTTGATGATTTTTTTCAGATCACCGAAATCCATTACCATTCCCCTTTTAGCAGAACTGTGATCAGAAATCGGGGAACCGATCACCGTCACAGAAAGTTCATAGGAATGACCATGCACATTCCTGCATGGACCATCATAACCTTTCAAAGCATGTGCTGCCTCAAACCTGAACTCTTCTGTTACCCTGATTTGATCCATGGAAAATAAATGAGCGGCAAAGATACAAAAAACAATAGCTCAGTGTGGATTGGTCAAATGATCGCAAGATGTTCGAGCACAACATTTACTCCTATGGCGATAAGCACGAGTCCGCCTGCGACTTCGGCCCACCTGGCCGGGATGAAGCTGGTTTTCTCACCTAATACTGCACCCGTAACGGAAACAAAAAAGGTAATCACCGAAATCATTATTACGGCTTCCAATATATTAACCTTGATGAACCCAAATCCGACCCCGGTGATAAGCGCATCGATGCTGGTTGCGATGGAAAGGGTGATCAGGACAGTAACACGCCTGATATCGACCGAGCGTTTTTTATCTCCGGCACCGAATGCCTGCCAGATCATTTTTGTCCCGATGAAAAAGAGGATGGCAAAGGCGATCCAGTGATCGACAGGTTCAATGAAAACCTGGAGGCTGCTACCGACCAGCCATCCGACCAAGGGCATGAGACCCTGGAAAAGTCCGAACAGCATGGCCATCCGGAATATATCTTTCCAGGATAATTTTTGCACCGATCCGAAACTCAGTGCCACGGCAAAACAGTCCATCGACAGGCCAAGCGAGATAAAGAAGAGTTCGGTAAAATTCAATGGCAGATAAGATTAACGATTTTCTCCAGCCATTCGGCATCTGTTGAATCAAATGAATTCAGGTGTTCACTGTCCACGTCAAGCACACCTGTAATTTCACCGGCCTGGTTTTTCACCGGGATAACAATCTCGGACCGGGAACGTGAATCGCAGGCTATATGCCCCGGGAACCGGTGAACATCAGGGACAACAATGGTTTGTGCCTGGTCAATCCCGGCCCAGCAAACTCCCTGATGCTTTGTCAGAACCTGGCAGGCAAGCGGGCCCTGGTAAGTTTTGACAATGAGATCCCCTGACTTCAAAGTATAAAAACCAGTCCAGAAAAAGTACTCCATTTTATGATGCAAAACGGCCACGATGGTAGCCATTCTGGCATCAACATCGGTCGATTTCAACATCAAAGCTTCCCGTTGTTTAAAAAAGCGCCGTGAACGGGACTTCTTTTTTGTTGGTTCCAAATACCCAACAGGACGAGTACAAGGGAAACAC
>CAZPWZ010000537.1:0-2286 GCA_964590675.1 uncultured Draconibacterium sp. | reverse complement strand
CGCCTTAAGGATCGGGGCTTTACTTAACTGATGCGTGAAGTCGGTAAATCCGTAGGAATTATAATATTTAAGCGCACTGTCGGCAGTAAGGCCCAGTTTCCAGGGAAAAGTCAGATATGCGATATCAGGAGCATCAGGACGCTTCTTATCAAAATAATACTCCACATGGCACTGGGCACACACCAGCGATCGCATTTCCTGGTGGGTCGCCTTCGAAATATCCCTGCCCATCGACTGGAACGCCTCAACCAGTGCCGGTCTTGTAATGCGCAGATCCATGGTCTTAGGATCATGACAGTCGGCGCAACCAATGAAATTGGTTATCTCATGGCCTTTCGCTGCCCATTTGCCTTTGTAAAACTCCTTCGGTCCCATTTTTTCCATAAGCCTGGGAACATCCGGGCTTTTACAGGTCCAGCAGGTGGCAGGCTGCGGCCCGTCATCAGGACCTTTTGGTGTACCGGTGCGCAGTGTATTCCGGATGTCGGTAATGGCGTAATAATGCCCCCTGGGAGTGCTGTAGTCCTTAGAAAAGGCATATCCCGCCCAGAGTACCACCATGCGGGGATCATGCCCCAGGGCATCAGAGGGAGCGTTTCCATTGAACTCACTGCGAAAATCAGTATCGGCCGTATTGAGATAACTCTGGTACTCCCTCGGAAAATTCTCACCCCAAAGTTCGTTGCGCGGCTCATATTCACTCAGGTTCACTTTGGGCTTGTAAACATACTCAGCCTCCGCTTTCCGTTCGGTGATGGAGGAGGCCAGCAGTCCAAGGAGAAAAACGATTACCATGGTCCCGAAAAAAAGCGCCCAGTTGATCCAGGGAGCGCGCTTGTTACTTGTTGTCATAGCTAAAAATAATGGGTGTGATTCAATCCTTATCTTCTTTGTCTCTTTCAGTGCGGCTTTCAATCCTTGTCTTCACAAGGGCATTCGGAGTTGAGGAGAGCCCGTTGACCCGGTTATGCGGGGTTTCGCGGTGGCGGGCGAGGCAATGCCGTTCATGCAGGTGGTTATGGTAACCGGGCAGCACACTGCCCAGGTACTCCATGCCGGTAACATGCTGATGGCAGCGGATGCAATTCGCCTGAACCGCCTTCTTCCCTTCGTCCAGAATGTAAATAACCTGGGGTTCGGTACGCAGTGTAAAAATGGTCGCGTGGCGAAGCCCGTCTTTGGCTTTAAAAAAATATTTGCTGAAAACATTGTCGTGTGGTACATGGCAGTCGTTGCAGTTGGCCACATTCCGGTGCGAACTGTGGGCCCAGTCGTTGTATTGCGGATTCATCACATGGCAGTTGATGCAGGTCTCCGGATTATCGGAGAGGTATGATGGCGCCCTGGATATGTATAAAGCATAGCCTCCCAGTCCGAAAAATATTCCCAGAAGCACAGCCACGGTGGGTTTCCATTGTTCAGGGGGAACCAGCCAACGGATCAGGTTTTTCATGCTCGTTTCAGGATATCCATTTACCGATAAAAAAGCCTGCGACACTCACAATGGTTGTCAGGACCATTCCCCAGACAAGATCGACAAGGGTGATGATCAGGGGCCAGTCTCTGACAGTTGCCAGGTTGGTCAGATCATAGGTTGCATAGGTGATTAACCCGAAAAAGGCAGCCTTTACGATCAACATGGGTAAATCATTTTCCTTAAGTCCGGGAAGTACAACGAAAACAAGGATGCCAGCTATAAAAATGAAATAGAAGATGAGGGCGGCATACCAGTTTACCTCCGGGGCCATGAGGAAGCCCAGGTGTTTTTTATAAAAAGTGCGGGCGATCAATCCCAGCCACAGCATGTCGACTGCAAAAAACACGGTCAGTGTGGCCAAATAAAGTTTAAGATAATAAGTCATGATAAAAATTTAATGATGTACTTGTACTTTCAAGGTTGCAGCATGTTTCCCGTCGATGATCAGGGAACAGAAATACAGGCCCGGGGCCAATGCCCCTGTGTTGAATATTGCGAAAGCCGAAAGTGAAACATTTCCGATAGATGAAACCAGGTTTCCAAACAGGTTGCGAAGTTCAATGCGACCTGCCTTCCCCTGAGGAACCGAATGTTTTAAAACAACCTGATCATTCGCCGGATTCGGTCCGGCGTGTGTCAGCAGTAAATCCCCTCCGGTTGAATTTTCAATAGCAGAAGGGTACGTTGAATAATGTGAGGTAACGCTTATGGAATCATTTGGATTATCAGCTTTGAAAAAAGTCCAGCGAATAACACTGACCCCCCTGCCTCCATTGGGTGCAAAATGACCGAAACCACCTGAAACCGTC
>CAZPWZ010000536.1:0-2291 GCA_964590675.1 uncultured Draconibacterium sp. | reverse complement strand
ATGTCTTTAATCCATTCAGCGCCGGGACAATTTCGGCAAATCAATCCATTGTTCATGGTTCGGCTCCGGCACCACTGACCGGGAATGCGCCTACTGGCGGTAATTTGCCTTACACGTATCAATGGCAGCATTCGGTCAACGGAACCTCTTTCATAAATATCGCAGGAGCAACAAACCTGAATTATTCTCCCGGGATTCTTACTGAAACTACTTACTACCGCATGGTTCAAACTTCTGCGAGCGGATGTGGTTCGTTAAACACCAATATGGTTACAATTACAGTAACAGCAACCCAGGCCAACGTCACCATTCAACCCGACCGGATTGTGACTACAGGAGATACGATCCATGTTCCCATCCATCTTACGGGTCAGACAATCCATTCCATGGAGTTCTTCATCACCTATGATCATACCATCCTGAGCCCGCATGCCACACCTTACACTGCCGTACATCCCGAATTCACTGTAACGGCATTCAACCCGGCATATGATCCGGCAACACTTTATATCCTCATTGAAGCAGACGGGCTGACGAATATCAGTTTCACGGGAGAAAAAGTCGCGGATCTTGTGTTTACGATGGCGTCAGCAGGTTCAACTCCCATGCATTTCAGAAAGGCTCCGGAGGCGGCTCCGGTATCGGGTATATTCGATGAAAATGGAATCCCGGTAACGATCGTCACCTATGCTGATAATATTATTACGGTTAATCCACCTGTTGTGCCGGCGGAGACTATTGTCCAGGGGGTAACAATCGGCAGCGGAGCAACCAATTGCTACAATGCAACCCAGACAATATATATCGCCGGAAGCGGAACCACCTTCGTGGTTCAGAACGGCGGCAGCGCTACAATGATTGCCGGGCAGCGTATCTTCTACTACCCGGGAACGACCGTCCATCAAGGTGGTTACATGCGTGGGTATATAGCACCAACCGGACCCTGGTGCGGCACCTTGGCCCCGTCAATAGCAACAGTAATAACCGGCGAAGAGGAGTTGGCGGCGATTTCGAATCAAAACCGCTTCAAAGTATATCCCAATCCTACAACTGGTTATCTGACCCTTGAACAAACCGGAGAAAAAATCAGCAACCTGGTGAAAATCGAAATTTACAGCTTGCTTGGGAATCTTGTCTCTAAAGTTGAAAATATCAGCGAAAGAAAACAGTTATTCAACCTGCATGATCTTCCGTTTGGCGTCTATTTCCTTAGGATTCATGACGGAGATAAATCGGAGACGATTAAAATCATCAAACAATAGTGATTTAATTGTCTGAATTCAAATCCTGACAATCCAGAGAGGCTGTCTCAAGTGATGAGATAGCCTCTTTCGTTTAATTTCATGAAATTTCACAGCCCCAATTCTGCATTGCAGCATGCATTAAAATACAAATGCATGTATCTTTGCATATGGCTTTAACATTAAAACCATTGCATGGAGAGACTGACCCGGATTATACTGGTCGTAAAATATCAAGTACAATGAGACAATTGTTTAAAAACTCGCAGTGTTTGCTGTTTTTTATACTTACAACCTTACCCGTTATTGTTATTGCCAGGGATGCGCCAATCACAACGGCCGGTTCATCAAGCCTTTGTCCCGGGAATGCAGTAACGGTGCCGGTTACAGTGACAAACTTCACCCTCATTAAGGCCGTTTCCCTTCGGCTCGATTATGATCCGACACAACTCTCCTTTGTCAGTATTGTAAACCTGAACCCTGCGCTTGCCGGGCTGGTCACCAATAATGTCATCGTGAGTCCCACCCTTAATAAGATCATGATTGCCTGGTCAAATATCAATGCGGTCAGCCTTCCCAACGGATCCAAACTCCTGGATATAAATTTCACCCTGATCTCCGGGTCACCGGTTATTTTGTTCAACAATAGTTCCGGGGGAGGTGGCGACTGTGAATATGCCGATGAATACGGGTTGGCGATGAACGACATCCCTTCCGAAAACTTTTATTTCAATGCCACCATAACCAACCTTGAAGTAGCGGCTGCGGGCGCAATTACAGGAGCAGGCAACGTATGTGCAAATACCGGAAGCATTTCTTACACGGTGCCTCCCATCCCCAATGCAACCGGATACAACTGGACTGTTCCTCCCGGCGCCATGATTGCTAGTGGGGCAAACACGGAATCGATTTTTGTAGGTTAATACATTACATCTGGGTCGTCGCCTGTCCCTTTTGCAAGAAACAACACTTGCGGGACCGGTTCCCCGTCAAGCCTCCACGTCACCGTGCAACCAATACCATTGGCCGCCGGAAACACCCGTGGGCACC
>CAZPWZ010000535.1:0-2299 GCA_964590675.1 uncultured Draconibacterium sp. | reverse complement strand
AACGCATTTGGATGACCATGGATTTTTCTATTAGCCAGACAAAAATCTTTCGCCGTCCGGTCATCGGTTTTTTTCATGCATTGGTTTTTTGGGGCTTTTGCGTTATTGCCTTTGGCAGTATCGAGATGATCATCGATGGACTCTTCGGGACTGAAAGAATCTTAAAAGTACTCGGACCTCTATATGATGTGATCAGCGCCTCAGGTGACATCTTTGGCTTACTCGTCGGCATCTGTATCATCATCTTTCTTTTCCGCCGGTTGTTCATGCACATCAAGCGATTTGAAGGGATTGAGATGAAATCTGTTTCTCACAATGATGCCAACCTGGCACTCAGCATGATCCTGGTGCTTATGATCTCACTCCTGGTAATGAATATGGCCTATTACGCCTTGACCATTGAATCCGGTGAAGTCATGGCAGGAGTTTATCCCGTGAGCAGCCTGCTGTCGGGAATCATGACCGGACTATCATCAACGCAGATGCACCTGATCTACGAAATCAGCTGGTGGACACATATCCTGCTGATCTTCGTTTTTGCCAATATATTGCCCTATTCCAAGCACTTCCATGTTTTTATGTCCATTCCCAACGTTTTTCTTTCAAGGCTGGAACCATTGGGTAAATTAACCAACATGGACAGCATCACACGCGAGGTGAAACTAATGCTTGATCCGAATACCGCATTTGCTCCGGCACCCGCTGAAAGTCCTGTTGCCCGGTTTGGTGTAAAGGATGCAGAGGATGTGACCTGGAAAAACTACTTCGATTCACTTGCCTGCACTGAATGCGGCCGGTGTACTTCAGTATGCCCCGCCAATCTGACGGGCAAACGATTATCACCCCGTAAAATAATCATGGATGTCAGGGCAAGGATGAAGCAGAAGGGCCCCGGATTGGTCAAAGAGGGTAAAGGATTCACTGATAACAGATCACTGCTTCGGGATTACATTTCTGAGGAGGAATTATGGGCATGCACAACCTGCAATGCATGCGCAAGGGAGTGTCCCATTAATATCAACCATCCGGGTCTGATTGTCGACATGCGCCGCTACCTGGTAATGGAAGAGGCCTCAGCACCCGGAGGAATAAAAGCTGTATTCAGCAACATTGAAAATAATGGCGCACCGTGGCAATTTTCACCGGAAGACCGGATGCTTTGGGCCAAAGACATTGAGTTAAACATTAACTAACGAGTTGCCCAGAACCATGGAAGTCCGTAAAGTCAAAGTCCCTGTAATGGCTGAACTGCATGCACAAGGAATACATCCCGAATATCTTTTCTGGGTTGGTTGCGCCGGGGCTTTTGATGACCGTTACCAGAAAGTCACCCGGGCCTTTGCGAAAATCCTGACCTTCCTGAACATCAGTTATGCCGTACTCGGGAAAGAGGAATCCTGTACAGGCGATCCCGCGCGCCGTGCAGGTAATGAGATGTTATACCAGATGCAGGCTCTTCAGAACATTGAGGTTTTCAAATCCTATGGGATAAAGAAAATAATTACCATTTGCCCGCATTGCTATAACATCTTCAAAAATGAATATCCTGACCTTGGAGCTGATTTTGAAGTAATCAATTACCTTCAATTCCTTGATCAGTGCATCCTGAACGGCAGCCTGAAAATAGATTCCGAAGGGCTCTCAGATTTCAGCATTACATACCATGACCCATGTTACCTGGGTCGCGCCAATGACATCTATTTTGAGCCCCGGTCGATTTTGAAAAAACTGACTGCCAATGTGGTCGAAATGGATAGAAATAAAAGTTTTGCTTTATGCTGCGGCGCCGGTGGTGCACAGATGTTTAAGGAGGCTGAGAAAGGGGATAAGGAGGTGTTTATCGAACGTACTGAAGAGGCCCTCAGAACCGATGCTAAAGTCATCGCAACGGCTTGCCCTTTCTGCATGACTATGCTCACCGATGGCATTAAATACAAAAACAGGGAAGATGAGATTAAAAATTTTGATATTGCCGAGTTGATAGTTCAATCATTAAATTTATAAAACTACTGAAATGGAGAATAGAAAAGTACTGAAAAGCGGTGAGTTCCTGGTGGATGAAATTCAAGCCCACGATATCTTTATTCCTGAAGAATTCGATGAAGAGCAAAAAAGGATTGCCCAGACAACCCAGGATTTCCTTGACACAGAGCGTTACCCGAAGATCGACCAAATCGATTCACCTGATATCAAACTGATGCAAACAGTCCTGAAAAAGGCCGGAGAACTCGGATTGATGGGGATTTCCATTACAGAAGAATATGGTGGCTTCGGACAATCATTTGTCACCCAGATGCTT
>CAZPWZ010000534.1:0-2302 GCA_964590675.1 uncultured Draconibacterium sp. | reverse complement strand
AACCGAAACCAGTGGAGGGATCAGCCTGGACAAAATCGAAGACTATGCGAAAACAGGCGTTGATTTTATCAGCGTTGGCGCCCTTATCCACCAGGCAAAGAGTCTTGACCTCAGCCTCAAGGCAGTAATATTATAAGTTATGGCGAAGAAGATTAAACCAGTCACCGGCGGGCTCGTGTACAGTACAGATCCAAATTTCTCCGTGAAGAAAGGTGCGTTTATCCGGGAAACCCTCCCTCCTGCACAACAAAAATTACGCATACGGTTGGATACGAAGCACCGCGCGGGAAAGGCGGTGACACTGGTGGAAGGGTTTTCGGGAAAGGATGAGGATCTTGAATCATTGGGAAAGAAATTGAAATCATTCTGCGGTACCGGCGGATCCGCGAAAGACGGGGAAATCATTGTGCAGGGTGATCAGAGAGACAAAGTATTACAGTGGTTGCTGAAAAACGAATACAAGCTCTCCAGAAAGATCTGATATGCTATTTTCTTTAATCTTGATCCTGCTTTCCTTCGTGTCTTAAGCTGACTGTTCAGGGAAGAATTTACGGAGCACAAAGAACACAAAGGACCACGGAGGACACGAAGAGATTCCGAAAGCGGGTACCCTATTTACGAATGCAGAAAGATAAACCGATTATTAGACTCTTCGTATTTTCGATTTTCGCCTTTCGATTTTTCACTTTTTCCTACTGTCCTTGTGCCAAACTAAACGCCTTCTTCCCTCCCCACATGTTCAGCAATTCAAATGAACAGATTTTGAAATTACCGCTCATGCTGACATAAAGCCCGATGACATCCTGCTGGTTCAGCGGCACATCGTCGATGCTTTCAAAACGCACGTTGTATTGGTTGACGAGGTTTGTATACACTGATCCGGTCGGCCATACCTGGGTACCACGGTTGCTGATATTGATCAGGTTAAACTTTACACCGCCGTGCCGTTTGCATTTTTCGGCGATGACGTTAGGTTGCTCGCTGCTCTCGATGAAGAGGTCAACACCAACTATGGTTTCAGGTTCACCTTCTTTGGTGATCATCATTGGGTTGGTTTCAAGTTTCAATGGTACCGGGGTGCCGGGTTTATTCGGAATGATCTCCCGCGCACCAATCTCCGGTTGTTTACCAAAATTGGCAATGATCGCATCTGCAAAACGGGTCGTATCCACGGAAGGGATCTTCCTGTCACCAAAATCCCCTGTATGAATGCCTTGCTCGAGCGTATATAACAAAGCATTTTCAATAATCGCTGCGTTCTCAGTCAAACCAACATGGCGCAACATGGCCAGCCCGCTCAGGAGGAGGGCGGTGGGATTGGCAATATTTTTTCCTGCAATATCGGGTGCGGTGCCATGTACAGCTTCGAATATGGAAATATGATCACCGATGTTAGCCGAAGGAGCAAACCCAAGACCACCTACCAGGCCTGCACAGAGGTCTGACACGATATCGCCCTGCAGGTTGGTCAGTACAAGGATATCGAAAGTATCGGGTCGCGTGACGAGCTTCATACAAAGGTCATCTACAATGATATCATCGGATTTCAGGTCAGGGTATTCGGCGGCCACTTCCTGGAAGCATTCAAGGAACAGGCCATCGGTGATCTTCATGATGTTGGCTTTGTGAACACATGTGATTCGCCTGGCTTTTTTCTGCCTGGCGATCTCGAATGCATACCGGATCACCTGCATACTGCCGGGTCTTGTGATGAACCTGCGGCTTAAAGCAACATCATGTGTCAGCATGTGTTCGATACCCCCGTAAGTATCTTCAATGTTTTCTCTTACGACAGTGATATCGATAGGGATGCCAGCTTTGCTGAAAACGGTATCGACACCATGGAGTGTTCTGAAATCTCTTTTATTCGCAAAAGTATTCCATGTCTTCCGGGCCGTTACGTTGATGCTTTTCACACCTTTTCCTTTTGGAGTTTCCATGGGTCCTTTAAAAAGCAAACCCAGTGCTTCAATAGTTTGCTTTGCTTCTGGTGTCATGCCGTTATTGAAACCTTTGTCAAAAACCCATTTACCCATTTCCACGAAATCGTATTCAAGGGGGACTTTGCTTGCAGTAAATATCTTTAGTACAGCTTCCATGATCTCCGGGCCGATCCCGTCACCTTTTGCAACAGCTATCTTCATATCAGGATAATTTTTATTTTGTAGGCGCCCGCCGAATGAATGATTCGGTCGGGCGGGGCAGAATTACGTTCCCGCGGCTGATTTCGCCATTAAATAGCTCCCCTGGTTTGGGTCTGACACATTTTGTTTATTTTTACCGCATGACCAGCATGATCTCC
>CAZPWZ010000533.1:0-2304 GCA_964590675.1 uncultured Draconibacterium sp. | reverse complement strand
CCGCGACAAGATTCCCACCCTGGATTCCCTCAAGGGCGTGGTGGATCAGCTGGCCAGCGAAATGCTCACCAACTATCTCGAAGAACATCCCAAGGAGGCCCGTACCATCGTAAACAAGGTGATCCTTGCTGCAACCGCCCGCCATGCCGCCCGTAAAGCACGGGAGCTGGTCCAGCGGAAAAATGTGCTCACCGGCTCAGGATTGCCGGGAAAATTATCCAACTGCTCTGAAAGCGACCCGGCGCAATGCGAAATTTGCCTGGTCGAGGGTGATTCTGCCGGTGGAACAGCCAAACAGGGCCGCGACAGGCGCTTCCAGGCCATCCTCCCGTTGCGCGGAAAGATCATGAACGTTGAAAAAGCCATGGCCTATAAAATCTTCGACAGCGAGGAAATAAAAAACATTTTTACGGCGCTTGGGGTCACCATCGGCACCGAAGAGGACAGCAAGGCACTAAACCTTGAAAAGCTTCGTTATCATAAGATAGTCATCATGACTGATGCGGATGTGGATGGCAGCCATATCGCCACCCTTATCCTCACCTTCTTTTTCCGGTATATGAAGGAGCTGATCGAAAACGGGCATGTATACATTGCAACACCGCCTCTTTATCTTATTAAAAAAGGGTCGACGCAACGTTATTGCTGGACCGAGGATGAACGCCAGCAGATTGTCGCAGAACTAACCAACGGGAAGGAAACCGGCGTTCATATCCAGCGGTATAAAGGTCTTGGTGAAATGAATGCCGAACAGCTCTGGAGTACGACCATGGATCCCGCATTCAGAACATTGAGACAGGTGGCGATAGAGAACGGAACCGAGGCCGACCGCATCTTTTCCATGCTGATGGGCGACGATGTTCCCCCCAGGCGGGAATTTATTGAAAAAAACGCCAAATACGCAAATATCGACGTATAACATAGCTTTCACAACACCCTTTCTTCATGGCCCGAAAAACCTACATTTACCTGATCGCCGGAATTATTGTCCTGGCGATCATTGCTTATTTCGTCTTTTCCAAAGATAGTCAGAGCAACCAGGTCACTGCTAAAGTCAAGTATGGCAGCTTCCCCATCGAGGTGACCACCACCGGGGAGCTGGTAGCAAAAAGCTCTGAGAAGATCTATGGGCCGCAGGGTCTCAGGCAAATCCAGATCTGGCAGGTTAAGATCCAGGATATCATTCCGGATGGAACCGTGGTCGATTCGGGGCAATATGTTGCCTCGCTCGACCGGACCGAGATCTCGAACAAGATCAAGGATGAGGAGACGAATCTGGAAAAGCTGGAATCACAGATGACCAAAACCCGGCTCGATACCTCACTCGAGCTACGCAGCGCCCGGGATGAACTGATCAACCTCCAGTATGCCCTGGAGGAAAAAAAGATCACCCTCGAACAATCGAAATATGAACCTCCTGCCACCATAAGGCAAGTTGAGATCGATCTCGAAAAGGGACAGCGTGCCTTCGAACAGGCGGAAAAAAACTACAAACTCAGATACCAGAAAGCCGTTGCCAACATGCAGGAGGTTTCAGCATCCTACAACCAGGCGCAAAGGAAACTGCAGCAGATGACAGATGTGCTGAAACAGTTCAATGTGACTGCGCCCAAAGCTGGTATGGTTATCTACAAGCGTAACTGGGATGGCAACAAAATGGGAGTCGGGGCAACTGTGAATGCCTGGGAAAACGTAGTTGCCGAACTTCCCGATCTGTCGGAAATGATGTCAAAAACTTACATCAACGAAATCGATATCAGCAAGGTGAAAATCAATCAGGTGGTCCAGGTCGGCATCGATGCATTCCCAGAGAAAAAGTTCACGGGCAAGGTCATTGAGGTAGCCAATATCGGGGAACAACTCCAGAACTCCAATGCCAAGGTGTATGAGGTGAGGATCGTGGTGAATGAATTTGATTCCATCCTGCGTCCCGCCATGACTACCAAGAATAAAATCCTCACCAGCGTAGTCGACAGTGTCTTGTACATCCCGATCGAAGCCATTTTCAATAACGATTCTGTGGCATTTGTCTATAAAAAGGATGGCGGATCCGTAGTAAAGCAACAGGTTATTGTGGGACAGTCGAATGACAACGAAATCATTATCCGGGCGGGTTTGCTGGTCGATGAAGAGATTTTGCTGGTCCCGCCCGAAAAATCTGACAAGCTGAGCATCGAAGTCCTTCCCAAGGATACGATTGCCAAATACAAGGAAAAACCGCCGGTAGCAAAGCCACAGAAACCCGCTGGTAAAGACACCGGTAAAACACAAGGCACGCCACCACAGGTTATCATAAAAAAATAA
>CAZPWZ010000532.1:0-2304 GCA_964590675.1 uncultured Draconibacterium sp. | reverse complement strand
CTCGAAGAAACAACGGTCTATTCACTCACAATAACGGATCTGATTACCAATTGTATCAGTAACAATGATGCGAATGTCACCGTTGAAGTGACCGGCGGCCCCCTGAATGTAAACCCGGTTGTGCTTCCTGCGTCGATTTGCCGGGGGGATTCCGCACGGCTGTATGCTTCAGCAGGCGGAGGCAATGTGGGTCATTATCAATATTCCTGGACATCCGTTCCACCGGGATTCACCTCCTCTGAAGCAAATCCGCTTGTCTACCCGCTTGTCAACACTGCCTATACGGTCACGTTAAACGACCAGTTCAATACAAGGATCGGAAGTACTGCGGTTGCCATTTATCCTGAACCGTTTATCCGCCTTGGACCCCCGGATACATTGGTGTGTATTTATGATACAGCCCGGCTGAATGCGGGAAATCCCGGCTCGGCCTACCTTTGGTCCAATGGATCCATTGAACAGCAGATCGAATTCGGCACCGAAGGCATGGGATACGATGCCCAGGAATATGCGGTGGAAGTAACCAACCAGCACGGATGCAAATCTAACAGTTCCATTGTGGTAATTTTTTCCTTCGATGCGTGCGTGGGCATCGATGATATGGATATTGCAAGTCATATAAAGATCTATCCGAATCCGGCAAAAAACATTGTCAGCATTGACATGTACGGAATACCCGGAATAACAAAAGGTGCTGTTCTTACCACGCTTGGTAAAGTGCTCCGTGAATTTACCATGCCGGAAGGAAACAACATGAAGTCATCAGCATCCGTTGATTTAACAGATTTCCCGAAAGGTATATATCTTATCAGGTTCAGGAACGATGCTTTTACCCATGTTCAAAAAATCGTTCTCGAATAGTGCTGATACAGAACCGCCATACAATACCGGCTGTTTTACCAGGACAAATTCTCCTGGTTTTATTGATGATGCTGTTCAGCCAGGTGGTGCAAGGACAATGGTACAAGAGTAATTGCCCCCGGTCACAGAAACAGGCGGAAGTATGGTACTTTGGCGAAAAAGCAGGGGTCGATTTCCGATCAGGTTCAGCTGTGCCACTCACCGACCAGAATGTTATGAATGCATTACAGGCCACTGCAAGCATCTGCGACAGCATGGGTAACTTCCAGTTCTTTACAAACGGCCGGACCGTCTGGGACAAAACCTTCACTCCCATGCCCAATGCCACCAACCTTGCCGGCGATCCCGGGGCAACACAACCTTGCATCATTGTGCCCTGGCCAGGGGAGTCATCACTCTATTATGTGTTTGCGGTCGATTTGATCAAATATGATAAGTACGATTCAACAAAATATTCCACTGATGGACTGACATACACGCTGATTGATATGAGAGAGCGCAACGGCTTGGGCAATGCGGTATCTGCGGTGCTTAATGTACCGCTTCTTTCACCGGTTTGCCAGAAAATCACCGCCGTTGCAACCAGGGATAACAAAGGATTTTGGGTAATTGCACATAAGTGGGAATCAAATGAGTTCTATGCCTACCTGGTTTCAAGCAGCGGAATTTCAGCTCCGGTCGTCAGTGCGGTTGGGTCCATCCATAATGCCACTACCAAACTTGCGAGGAATAATGCAGTCGGATACATGAAGTGTTCGCCCGACGGGGGAAGACTTGCCCTTGCCGTTACTTACAATAAACTTGTCGAAGTATTTGATTTCAACAATGAAACCGGCGTCATTACAAATCCGCGATCATACAAGGTGGTCAAACCGGATATATATCCCTATGGGCTTGAGTTTTCGCCTGACAGTAAAAAATTATACGCAACGGTGCTCGATTACCTGGGAGGAACTATTCCCAAGAAACCCACCTGCATCTATCAGTTTGACCTGGCAGCTGGTTTGAACAACCCGGTGATCGTTGATTCAGCTGTCGGAATCCGGCTGGCCGGCATGCAGCTGGGCACCGATGGGAGAAAATACATCTCAAGGACAAAGGATCAGCTATTTGTAAAACTGGATTCACTTGAGGTGATCTACAATCCGAACCGAAAGGATACCTTGTGTAATTTCAGCCGGCTTGACAATGTACCCGGGAGTGGATTCCCGCTGCTGGGCAGGAAAAGTGCCTTCAGCGTGCCAAATTTCGTTCAAAGTTTCCTTCATTTCCCTCCTTTTACATGGGACAGTGTGTGCCAGGGGGATGCAACGCAGTTTCACATCACCAATAAAGCAAATATCGATTCGGTGACCTGGAATTTTGGCGATGGGGCATCATCCACCTTGATGGATCCCATTCATTCATATGCAAATCCGGGTACCTATTGGGTAAAGCTCACGG
>CAZPWZ010000531.1:0-2309 GCA_964590675.1 uncultured Draconibacterium sp. | reverse complement strand
TTTCCCCCGACGGAGCGCTTGTGGCAGCTGTACATATTTCCAGGGAAAATCAAAGCAGCATTGACATACTTGATATTCCTTCGGGCCGGCTGGTAAAAAGGTACATTGTCCCGGATTACATGCAGGTGCTCAATCCCAACTGGTCGCCCGATGCAACAAAGATCATATTCACCTTGCTGAACGAGAATGGACAGACGCTGGCGATCCTCGATACTGCAACAAGTACGATCAGGAGGGTGCTCCCCGAATCATTCGATGCGATAAGCGGCCGCGCCCTATTCTTCAAAAAGTATATCATATACAGCCTTGATCATGCAGGCGCCCAAAATATCTATGCGCTGGATACCTCCACGATGCTGATTTCCAAGATCACAACAAGCCGTTTCGCCACCTATAATCCGGAAATTTCTTCTGACAAGATGAACCTGATTTGCTCGGATTATACCGCCGACGGCTTGATGGTGGCTGAGACACCGGTGGATATTACGACGTGGACACCCGTCTCCCTGGTGAAAAACCAAGCTTACAGGCTCTACGAAAAACTTGTAAATCAGGAAAGTACAAACATCCAGGACAGTGCCCGTATCCGGAAGATTTACAAAATGAATTCATCCGACCAGTACGACCTGAACGCGGATACCATCCAGGGAAAGCTCTTCAGGTCAAAACGGTATTCAAAGGCACTGAACCTTTTTAATCCGCACAGCTGGGCACCGGTTTCGTTCGACATCAACAACCTGAATTTCAACCCGGGAGTCATGCTGCTCTCCCAAAATTCGCTCAGCACCATGGTCGCCGGTGCTGGCTGGGAATATGACATCAACGAACAAACCGGGAAATTTTATACCAGTCTGAGTTACCGCGGATGGTATCCGGAACTGACCTTCCGGTTCGATATCGGAAACCGGGCCAGCTATGCGCAAAATCAAGGGAGTACAGAACTTTACCGTTTCGCCTGGCAGGAAACCAATTTAAAGACCTTCATCAGCATCCCCTGGAATTTTTCACATGGCAAATATTCACGTTATCTGCAACCAGCCATTGGAACCACACTCATCGGGATGAAGCATGATGCCTCCACACCCGAAAATTTTACGGCCGGATGGATCCAGACCCTGGATTACCGCATTACTGAGTCACAATATCTTCGTTCCAGCCAAAAAGATGTGTACCCGCGATTCGGGCAATCTGTTGATATAACATACCGGCATACGCCATTTGGAAATAATGATATGGGAGCCATCCTCGGGGCGAAGCTCAACCTGTTTTTTCCGGGGCTTTTCCGCCATCATGGCACCTGGATTTACGGCGGATTCCAGAACCGTGATGACAGCGATGAACTCGCTTATTCGTTTTCCAACATCATTTCCTATCCCAGGGGCTATGCCAGTGTGAAGGATGACAACTTGCTGGTTATGAGCTTAAATTACAAGCTGCCACTCTGGTACCCTGATTTTAGCTTTGGTTCAGTAATTTACCTTAAACGGCTGAAAATCAACCTCTATTATGATTGGGCCAATGGAAAAAATCCGGGTTACATCAATGAATACCAGTCAATGGGAGGAGAACTGACCGCCGACTTCCATTTTCTTCGCTTTGTTATGCCGGTCGAGATGGGTATCCGCAGCATATACTTTCCTATCAGCGGTGGCTGGGCATTCGAATTCCTTTACTCAATCTCCTATTAGTACCCTGCCAGGGTTGGGTACCCTGCGAGGATGTAGAAAAAAGTCTACATTTGCAACAGGATGCTTCCAAAAACTATCACCGGTAAATTGCTGGTCTGGCGACTACGCCACATCAAGCAGCATCAATTCGTATTGATCCTCAGTGTTTTAGTAGGCCTTGGGAGCGGATTGGCCGCGGTAACATTAAAAAACACCCTGTATTATACCAATTATTTCCTGACAAACGGTTTTAGTTATCACGGCGTATATTATCTGTTTCTCGCATTTCCAGTCGTAGGCATCATACTTACCATCCTGTTTGTCAAGTACATAGTCAAAGACAATATCAGTCATGGCGTGAGCAAGGTGCTCTATGCCATTTCGAAAAACAACAGCCACATCAAGCCGCATAACACGTATTCATCGCTGGTTGCCTGCACACTCACCCTGGGATTTGGCGGATCGGTAGGCCCCGAGGCACCGATTGTGCTCACGGGATCGGCCATTGGTTCAAACCTGTCCCGGTTGTTCAGGCTCGACTACAAAACCACCACCCTGATGATTGGGTGCGGGGCAGCAGGGGCCATTGCAGGGATTTTTGAAGCACCGATTGCAGGGGCTATCTTCGTTCTTGAGATATTG
>CAZPWZ010000530.1:0-2309 GCA_964590675.1 uncultured Draconibacterium sp. | reverse complement strand
ATTGGGTCGCTGCTTTCATCCAACAGGATACGGTAGCGCTGCTCCCTTTCCCGTAATTTTGCAATCAACTGGCTTCTTTCTTCATCAGCCAGTTTCATTGAGTTGACGATGTTCAAGAGCGATTCCAGCTCTTCTTCCAGGTCTGCTTTGGTTTTGCCTTCAGAAGTTGGCATAAAAATATCCCGTTTGTATTTCCTGACAATAACCAGAATCGATACATTAAAACAACATACAGGTTGTAAAATATACTATCGGTTGGATTTTCGATAAAATTATAACTTAAATGAATGCCAGAAATAATTTGATCATGGAAGGGGCTTGAAAATGGGCGTAATCGAAAAATTGTCCTCAAAACGAGAGGAAAAGTCAGGAGAATCCAACAGGCGAATCGCTGCCGATTGCCAGCAAAACCCCTCCCTTCTGAGTGAAATTGCAGACAACCTTATGTCTGGGGATTCAAAACTGGCGGGCGATTGCGCCGAAGTAATCACAATGACGGCGACCAACCGCCCTGAAATCATTGCTCCTTATGCCGAAGCGATTTGCAACATCCGCCTGCATCCGGTAACCAGGGTGAGGTGGGAGGCTGCTCACGGGCTGGCATTCATCGCTCACTTGAGGCCTGACCTGATTGCCGGTATGATCCCAGAATTGATGGAGACCATTCGCCATGACGAAAGTATTATCGTGCGGGATTATTCTATCGATATCCTCGCAAATTTCAGTTCGGTGAGTGAATCAAACGCTTTGCAGGCCTTTCCCGCTTTGATCGAATCGCTGCAGCTCTGGAATGGAAGACATGCCGGGCATGCCCTGGCAGGGCTTGAAAATGTTGCCCATTTCTTGCCGGGCTTGAAAAGTGAAATCCGGACCATCATCCAACCATTTTTATCCAGTGAAAAAGAAGTTATCCGGAAGGCGGCCAGGAAGGTTAGCAAAGCCAGCATTTAAGTCTTTACTATCCCAGAATAGCTGATGACAAAAAACCGCCGCGCCAGATTTTTGCCATATAAACCCCGGAAAATCCTCAATAAAAGCAAACGAGCCGACCACTGGTTCTGGTCCCGTTATTCAGCGTATCCCTATCTGGGATGCCAGCATGGGTGTGAATTCTGTTACTGCCGGGAGGAAAAATATTCCCCTTATGAAGATATCAATGATTTTGCGAATCTTATTAAGGTAAAAGAAAATGCCGGTGAACTTTTACGGCGGGAACTTAGCCGTGTTCCTGTGGATGTAATTTTCACAGGCGATTATCAGCCTTTGGAAAGGAAATACCAGCTCTCGCGAAAAATGCTGGAAGTCTGCGCCGACCTGGGATTCCCGGTAATGATCCTGGAACGCTCGCCGTTGGTTTTGCGCGATCTGGATGTAATCCAAACCATTCAACAAAGAGCATCGGCCGTGGTGGCATTTAGCATGATTTACACAGAATCGTCACCCCGGGCTGACACCCTCAGGCAGATGGAGGGTTTGGCGCCGCCGCCTGCGAAGCGACTGGCTGCCATGGAAAAAATCGCCGCTTGCGGGGTCACCACCGGCGTCAGCATGATGCCCTTGCTGCCAGGGCTTTGCGACGATCGCTCGAATCTCGAAGAGATTATTCGGGCAACAGCAGGTAATGGCGGGAAATTCGTACTGGCCAGCACTCTCACCCTTGGAGGTCAGCAGCGGACTTATTTTTTAAGAATCCTGGCAGAGCGTTTCCCGCATACCCTTTCTTTCTATGAAAAACACTATCCTCCCGGCCGGTATGTGCCTGCAGGACCGAGATGGAATAAGACCGCCGTCGAAATCGCGGAACTATGCGAAAAGTACAACATCACCGACCGGATGCCGAGGCCGGTTATTGCGGGTGATAGAAAGGAATTTAATAAGCGCCTGGTCGAGGAGTTGGCCAACCGGGCCTACCAACTGGATATTAATAACCTTCCTCGAAACAGGGTTTGGGGTTTCCGCAAAGCGGCCTGGGCTATTGAGGACCTCGAACAAGATGTACGCCTGGTATACAGAACCATGGGTCGGAGAGGCCTGGCTGCCATCCCGGACCTTGGAGGGGAAGGATTGGATCAGGTTGAAGCATCAGTCCTGAAAGCTTTGAATCTCCATACGGATGGAAAATGAGGCATACCTGAATTCAGGATTAAATGTTCATTTACGTGGGAGTTTATTATGATTGATTTGTAGATAAATTTGGGTTTTAATTTGTTTTTCGCCACAAGAAATGTATAATCATATTGACGAGATCCCCGAATTCTTCCGCCTGAACACCCATACGAATTGACTTAAAGGGAGGTTCGGTGGAAATG
>CAZPWZ010000529.1:0-2310 GCA_964590675.1 uncultured Draconibacterium sp. | reverse complement strand
TGGGATTCAAACTGGGTCCGAATTTCAACCGGCCTTTCAGCGCCCAGTCGGTTGCCGCCTTCTGGAGCCGCTTGCATATCTCGCTCACCACTTGGCTGCGCGATCATGTATATTTTTCACTGCCGTTCAAGTACCACGGGAAGGCGGTTCAGTGGCGGCTCAACCTCAACCTGCTCATCACCTTCGTCCTGGTTGGATTCTGGCATGGCCCCTACTGGAATTTTATCATTTTTGGATTTTTACATGGGCTGTATATGATACTGGCCAATATTTCAAAGCCGGTGATGACCGATTTTAACCGCATCAGCCGGCTGAACAATTATCCGCGGGTGCTGAAGGGGCTCAATATCACAGCCACCATCCTGCTGGTTTCCTCGACCGGGTTTTTCTTCGGACAGCATCATCTCAGCGATTCTTTCGCGATGATCGGGAGCCTGGCCGATTTCAGCCATACAGGCCGTGCCATCGTGGGTTTGCTGAAACATAACGATTTCATCCTGGGCATTCTCCTTGTCATTTTCATGCTTTGGTTCGAATACCTGGTTGCCGTAAAGTCCTTTGCATCGAAATTCATGGCCAAACCGATCGTCATCAGGTTCGCGGCCTATCTTTTCATGGTGTTTTTCATCCTTGCAATCGGTGTTTTCACAAGTCAGAATTTTTTCTATTTCCAATTTTAACATGATCCGGAATAAACTGTTTTTCAAAAAATTGTCTGTCGTCATCATCCTTGTAATAGGGTTGAACCTGGCGCTGAATGCAGTTTACGATCGCTGGATGTATTATTTCCGCCTGGCCCGGCACCAGGACGAGCAATTTGAAGCCTATTCGGGCAGGCTGAAATACCTGATGCTTGGCAATTCGCACAACAGGATCGATCCTGCAATCCTGGGAGACGGATTCTGCTATATCACCCCCAAGGAAGTCTACAGGCAGACCTATTACAAATTAAAATACATCCTCGGGCATACCGATAAAAGACCGGAGCACATATTGCTCTCCATCGATCCTGTCAACTTCAGTCCAAAGGCGGAAACGGAACTTCCATTCGACGGGTACTGGCGGAAATACCTGGATTATTTTGAACTGGCGCGTGAAAACAGGGACCCGAAATACCTTATGAATTGGTTTGCAGGCAATTATTGCTCCTATGTAGGTAATTACAAGTATGTGCTGATGTCAATGCAATTTTTCAATGCCGACCTCAACCAGGTAATAAACGGATACATCCCGCCAAGAAAGTACAGGAATTTCGCGAAAGAGCCCAACCGTGAATCGTTGGGGCTGCAAATAGCCATGGCGTACCTGGCGAGTTTCGATAAAAAACCGGCTCCCTCAAACACGGAATACTACATTAAAATACTGGAGCTTTGCAGGCAGTATCAAATAAAGCCCATTTTATTGCGCATGCCCATGACCGATGAATATTTGAAATATGCACGGATATTTATCGACATGGAGAAAGTGGACTCGGGTATCATGGATATTACACGCAAACATGGTGATAATTTCCGGGTTTTTGATTTCAGAAATGAATTCCGGGGTAAACCCGAATATTTTTTCAACGCCGACCATGTAAATCCTGACGGGGCGGCGATTATCAGCAGGAAAATGAAGGAAGAACTCGAAAAAAAATAAGGATGCTGAGATTGCAAGCGACCAAAACATCCTTCAATAAAATCTGGTAATCAACGTTATGACTATCTAAAAATAATTTAAAATGAAAAACTTGATGAGCTTCATTAGGGTTCCCCTGAGACTTGCCGTTCTTGCCCTTATCCTGGTAACAATGTTGTCGAACACTGCGGTGGCCCAGGGTCCCGGTGGTGGCGGCCGCGGAAATGCAACGCCTGAAGAGCGTGCGAAACGCCTAACAGAGATGATGAAGGAGAGCCTGTCGTTAACAACGGCACAGGAACCCAAGGTTTCCGCGATCAACCTGAAATATGCCAAAAAGATGGAGGACGTCAGAAAAATTTCCGATACGGCAGTCCAGCGCAAAACGGCTCAGAATCTCAACAAGCAAAAGGATGGCGAACTCAAGACCGTGCTTACGGCCGACCAGTTCAAGGAATACCTCAAACAGGTTGAAGAGATGAAGGCCCGCCGGCGCGGGATGCAGCATTAAATCCGTTAATTACACAGCGTTTTCATATACTTCGGCTGTTTTAGTTTGCAAATGAAAGTAAACTCAAATGCTCAGTATAACTGCATCTAAACACGATTACTTTCGCAATCCTGCCTAGATACAGTATAACTACCATTGCGATTCTGCATTAGGGTCTACATCAGGAATTTGCTGCAGATTTT
>CAZPWZ010000528.1:0-2311 GCA_964590675.1 uncultured Draconibacterium sp. | reverse complement strand
TATGAACCTCGACAGACAGCAGCTGCGGGTTGTCGAGAAGTACTTCCGCGACTTTGAAAGACAGGGAGCCAACCTTCCGGCCGATCAGAAAGAGCAGTTGCGTAAGTTGAATGCGGAACTGTCCATGTTGTCACTCACTTTTGGAGAAAATCTCCTGGCCGAGACCAATGATAATTTTAAACTGGTCATTGAAGATCAGAAGGATCTTGATGGCCTGCCTCAGGGGGTGATTGACGGGGCAGCCGAGACAGCGAAGGAAAAAGGGATGGAAGGAAAATGGGTTTTTACCCTTTCAAAGCCAAGCATGCTGCCATTCCTGCAATATGCAAAAAACCGCGACCTGCGTGAAAAGATATATCGCGGTTATTTCATGCGGGGCAATAATGGAAATCAAAATGACAACAAAGAAACGGTAGCGAAAATTGTAAAACTGAGGGTTGAAAAGGCCCGGTTGCTTGGATATGACAGCTATGCAGCCTATGTTGTAGATGAAAATATGGCTAAAACACCGGCCAATGTGAACGTTTTCCTGGATAAATTGTGGACAGCTGCCTTGCCGGTGGCAAAAAAGGAGGCCGCAGAAATGCAGAAGATCATCGATAGGGACGGGGGGCAGTTTAAGTTGCAGCCCTGGGACTGGTGGTATTATGCTGAGATCATCCGCATGGAAAAGTATGACCTTGACGAAAGTGAATTGAAGCCCTATTTCAGCCTCGCCAATGTGCGCGACGGCATGTTCCGGGTTGCAACCAGGTTATACGGGATTACTTTCAGCCCCAGAACAGATCTCCCGGTTTATCAAAAGGACGTGGAGACCTATGAGGTCAAGGAAGCCGATGGCAAACACCTGGGGGTATTATATCTTGATTATTATCCCCGTGATGGCAAGAGGGGCGGAGCCTGGTGTACCGATTTCAGGTCGGCTGGCTGGGAAGATGGCAAGAAAGTTGACCCGGTAATTTCAGTCACCTGCAATTTTACCAAACCAACAGCATCCACCCCCTCATTATTAAGCTGGGAGGAGACCACCACACTTTTTCATGAGTTCGGACATGCTTTGCATGGTTTGTTCACGGAAGGCAAATATACGCGCACTGCAGGCATGGTGCCGCAGGATTATGTTGAGTTACCTTCCCAGATCCTTGAGAATTGGGCCGGCGAACCTGAAGTAATGAAGGACTATGCCAAACATTATCAAACAGGAGAGGCCATCCCCGATAAACTGATTGAGAAAATTCAGAAAAGCAGCCTGTTCAACCAGGGATTCGAAACGGTCGAATACCTGGCTGCATCCATCCTGGACATGGACTATCATGAACTTACCGAACCGACCGATATCAGCGTGCCTGACTTCGAGACGAGTGCCATGAACAAGATCGGACTCATTTCCGAGATCATTCCCAGGTACCGTAGTACCTATTTTGCACATATTTTCGGGGGTGGTTATGCGGCAGGATACTATGTTTATATATGGGCTGCCGTGCTTGATGCTGATGCCTTTGCAGCTTTCAAGGCATCCGGGGATGTTTATAATCAAAACCTGGCGTCAAAATTCAGAAAGTATTGCCTTGCCGAATCCGGAAATGATGACGGCATGAAGCAATACAGGAAATTCAGGGGGCAGGAACCATCCATCGATCCGCTGTTAAAGAGACGCGGATTAAAATAAACTTTGCTAATGTCTGTATTCCGCCGCAGGTGATTTTAATCGAATCACCGGATCAGCGTAAAACTTCCTGTGGTTTTGATCACCTCTGACGGGTTGTCCGCCTTGGCATGTGTTACCACATAGGAATAAACACCAGCTTCACTGTATGCCCCTTTGTAAATTCCATTCCATCCCTGCTCCTGTATGGTGGTTTCAAAGACCATCTGACCCCATCGGTTGAAAATCATCAAATGATAATTGACAATTTCATTCCCGGCAGGCCTGAATTCATCATTCAGCCCATCTCCGTTGGGACTGAATGCGGTCGGAATATAAAAATAGATCAGCTCAGGGCATTTTTTAATGTGAACGGTATCTGATTCGCCGCATGCATCAACAACCACTTTTACCCAGTAATTCCCGGGCAGGCTGACAAGAAAAACCGAATCACCTGATCCATCCTGCCAGGTATACTCAGTTGCTCCGGCGACATAGGCATGCAACTCCATGGTCGTCCCCTTGACAAGGCATGTATCTTCACCGAGACTGACTGTAAATTCGGGCTTGACGATCAGGTTGGTGGTCACTATTTTACTGCACCCGGATTGGTATGGAATCGTATCATAGTAGGTGCCGCTTGCACTACGAAGCCTCCCGCCTGCA
>CAZPWZ010000527.1:0-2315 GCA_964590675.1 uncultured Draconibacterium sp. | reverse complement strand
CTTTAAAAAAAGGATATCAGCATCCAGAAAACCATCATGACCATGACCAGGAAGATGCAGTTCCAGAGTTCGGGATGCAGTCCAGGGTTCATCGGGGAGAGCATGGAAACGAAGGTATTGCTGTTAAGCAGGGGGATATTCGATTTTCCCATGATATGAAGATTCACGGAATAAAGTCCTGTCATTACCAGGATCCCGGCCAGCAGTCCTTCAATCTTGAACCGGGTATGGATGAATCCCGTCAGGAATCCTGCCAGGGACCCAACGAGGAAGGCAACCGGGAGCACCATGATCGGGTTCCAGCCGTCGACGACCAGGATGGAAGCCACCGCCGCCCCCGTGGTGAAGGTTCCGTCAATGGTAATATCGGGGAAGGAATAGAGCTTATAGGAAATAAAGGTCCCAATGGCCATGAAGGCATAAAGGAGGCCCAGGTTTACAGCTCCGATCCAGAGTTCCATCAGTTTTCCTCCAGATTAATGATCGCAATGTATCCATTTTTCAACTTCGAATCCGGCAGAACATGGAGTACCTTTTGCGGTTCAAATTCTTTTAACACGCGCTGCAACTCATCTTCAAACTCCATGATGTTGTTGCTCCACAAGCCATTTTCGAAGATGGCTGCATGCAAATGCATGCCTCCGGTTTCAGGCATGATCCTTCCAAAATCAGGTCCGGCGGCTCCGGGAGTTTTTGCAACTACACCGCAGGCCACGACGGTTTTATTGATCTCCTCCGATTCAAGTGAAAAATTCATCCAGTGCGAAAAATTTTCGGCATCCAGGATTTTGCCATTCTTCGGCTGATTCTCAGGAATGGGTGACTTTTTAAGGTGCATCCCCTGCATCCCTCCGCTTATCCCGAGGATCACCACACCAAACAAACCGGATTCAACAGCCTTTCCTGCTGCATTAACCAGCTCCCCGATACTGAGCGGATTATGACTCACATCAAACCGCAGGATCCTGGCAAATTCGCCATTGAATCCAAATCCGTACAGAAAATTCAGGGAATGCTGCGATTGCTGGGCAAAATAGGCATAATCAACCACCGGCCTGGCGACTGCCGGATAGGAGAAAAAATGATGCCCGATTACCACTGACTCTCCAAACAAGGATTTAAAATCACTGTAGTCCTCCCCCAGCGCCCCCAGGCCTGCTCCATAAGCAATTTCAGCCGGCTTAAATACAACCTGGTCGGCTGGTGTGTATGAGGAGGTGATCAGTTTTTCCTCTGATCCAAATGCGAAGAGCTGTCCCTTGCGGATTGAGGCCTTCCTCCATTCAAAATTTATCCCATCGAGATTAACCTCAATTACTTCAACGGCATCCTCCCGGGATTTCGAAGCTGTAAGCAAATCCTTCAAATCCGGTAGAATCCTAAGGAAACCGGCCATCCCGCTGATATTGAATATCTCCATGATGGCCGGGGGGACCGAAACAAGGGTCAGCTCACCCCCGATCTGCTTCAGGGCCTTGTGGCTCTGCAGAATTACCCGCAGGCCGGCACTGCTCATGTAAGTAATATGCCTGAAATCGAGGACCAGGTTTCGCCGGCCATCCACAGCCTCCTGGTCAACTGCACGTTTAAGGTTAGCTGCTGTTAGCCCGTCGATACGTCCTTGAATTTCCAGGACATCAAAGACATTCCATTTCTTACTGACAATGTCCATAATGAAAATCAAGCAATTGAAAATCAGCTACGACCGATGAAGGTAATTGCCAGGTAGGTTATATCATCCGATTGTGCCATGCCGGCAGAAAAGGCATTTACTTCCAGCATGGATTCCTTTACCACTTCATCGATGGGGGTGTTGAGCCGTGCCTGGAGAAATTGTTCCAGCCGGTCATCACCGTAGGCTTCATCATTGGTATTGAAAGCTTCAGTTACACCATCTGTAAAAAGGAACAGGGAATCGCCGGGCTTAAGCTGTAACAATTTCGACTTATAGTTAAATTCTTCCATGCAACCCATGATCGGGCCGCCTGTCATCGGCACTTTATGAATTCCATCGCCGGAAAGCACATACGGCGGGTTGTGGCCTCCGTTCACATATTCAATTTCACCGGTGGCGGTGTTGAAAATGCCATAGAATACCGTAACGAACATGCAGGAAACGCTTTCATTGCACAGCAGGTTGTTGACATAGTTCATGCATTCATCGGTTGGAAGTCCCTTCAATCCTGTTGCCCGGATAAGTGTCCTGCTGACAGCCATGAATATGGCAGCCGGGACCCCCTTACCTGAAACATCGCCGATCACAAAACCAAGCCGGTCCTGGTCGATCATGAAAAAATCATAAAAATCCCCTCCCA
>CAZPWZ010000526.1:0-2319 GCA_964590675.1 uncultured Draconibacterium sp. | reverse complement strand
GTACAGGCAATTGTAGCGAGCCGCATGCGGCCGCGGATCCAGTGGAACGAATATCGTTAAAATCTGTGGGAAGCCTCCTCCTGTTATAACGGTTACCAGCACGGACGGGGGAGAGAACTGGCTGCAGGGATCAACTTACCAGATTACCTGGACAGAGAATATTGCTGAAAATGTCAGGATTGATCTCTTCAAAGGTGGCAACCTCTTTCAGCAAATTATCGCCTCAACCCCTTCAACCGGAACCTGTGCTTGGACAATTCCAACAAATCAACAACCTGGAAATGATTATAGAATAAAAATTACCAGTACGACCGATAATGCTGTTACCGATTACAGCAATGCAGATTATACAATTACGAGGGTTGTTCCTCCAATTTTGACCGTTCAAAATGTTACTGTACCGAACGGTCAATCCGTTTGTTTCGATGCTACCCAAACCATTATGGTCGCGGGTGGCGGAACTGCCTTCATTGTTCAAAGCGGAGGCAGTGCCACCCTGATTGCAGGTCAGAACATTTTGTATTATCCAGGTACATCAGTACAGTCTGGTGGTTTCATCCACGGTTATATCGCACCGGGTGGGCCATATTGCGGTGGATCAACACCATCCATTGTGACTATTGCCACAGGGGAAGAAGAACTTCCATCTATTGCAATCCCATTTAATGTAAAAATTTACCCCAATCCAAATACCGGAGTTTTCACACTGATATTATCAGGAGATTTTATTCCTGAGAATATCAAGACTGAGATATTTAACATGCGAGGGGAGAAGGTAAACTCAACAGAAATGAGATTTAAAATGAAGCATGAATTCTCCCTGATCGAATTGCCCCCGGGACTTTATTTTATCAGAATCATTGCCGGTGAAAAAGTTGTAACTGCTAAATTTATTAAGCAATAACTTCATTTCATCCTGATGGAATAACAGTTATGAAGTTATAACCTGATTTCTGCTTTCATTTTTTGATTAACTTTACCGTCAGTTTCTGTCGTGACATCTCATTATCGTTAATTATCGTGATGAAAACAATTTATTACCGGGTAATCTGTTCGAAAAGACTTGTAAGGTTTGTCCTTATGTTTACTGTTCTTTCATCTGTTTTTTCTCTTGACACTACCGCAAAAAATGATTCCACTTTGAATAACACAAAGGAAGGCATCCTCGCCATTTATGCGGCAACCTCTCCTGCAACTGCTTCCCTGTTGCCAAACCGAACCGTAAATGTAGGTGATACAATGCATGTTCCGATCCACCTGACGGGTTCGAGTATTTTTAACATGGTGTTTTATATCACCTATGATCATGGCATGCTTACACCTTATTCTGTGCCATATATGTCTGTCCATCCATCTTTTTCTGTAACCGCCTATAATGCCAACTACAATGCCACAACGCTGATTATCATGATTGATTCAAGGAATTTTCCTGGAGTCAGCTTTACAGGTCAGAAAATTGCTGATTTGGTTTTTACCTGTGTTTCCCCGGGAACCACCTCAATGCACCTGAGGAAATCTCCTGATCCCTCTCCTAGATGCGGCATTTGGGATGAAGTTGGGATTAGCTTTAACCCTGTTACATATTCTGATAACTTGATCACTGTTTCCTCAGGTATCTCAGCAGTCCTGACTGTCCAGGGAGTCAATATTGGTGCGGGTCAAATCAATTGCTACAATGCTACCCAGACCATAAATATTGCCGGCTTCGGAACCACATTCAATGTTCAGGGTGGGGGATCAGTCACGATGATTGCCGGGCAAAACATCTTCTATTATCCGGGAACTACGGTTCAGACGGGTGGCTATATGCATGGGTATATCGCCCCGTCCGGTCCCTGGTGCGGCACACAGGCACCTGCATTGGCTTCAGTTACAACTGGGGAGTATGAACAACCACAAAGTAGTTCACGATCACCCTCTTTCGTCCTGTATCCCAACCCGACCTATGGATCTTTCACTGTTGATCTGGTCTCGGAACAAGCACAGGAAAGCGGCATCATTGAAGTTTTTGACATGCATGGTGTCAGGGTATTATTCAGCGATTTGACTGGAGGAATCCATCAGCAGTTTTCAATCCGGACGTTGCAGACCGGTGTTTATCTGGTCCGCCTGACTTTAACAAATGAGACCATTACCACCCGCCTGATCCAGTATTAAAACTGGAATTGGTTTAATCCCCACCCCCGAATATTTGTTATCCTGTTCTCCACCTAAAACCGAACGACATTTATCTGTTATCCTCAGAGTGGAACTTGATTGATGAATCTTTTGCATTTTATGACTGGAACCGTACTTTTCTATTCTTAAGGGACACAACAA
>CAZPWZ010000525.1:0-2323 GCA_964590675.1 uncultured Draconibacterium sp. | reverse complement strand
TTAATAAAAAGTAAAATGTAGAGGCGATCAGGCTGATCACGATCGCGATCATGAAATTATAGGCCGAAAGGCGGATCAGCCGGAAATCATTGATGCCAGCCCCCAGGCCCATACCCATGATCGGTCCCATCAGGGGTGATACCAGCATGGCGCCGATGATCACGGCGGTGGAGTTCGTGTTCAGCCCGACAGAGGCGATGATGATGGCAAACATCAGCACCCAGAGATTCGTTCCCCGGAAATAAATATTCCTGGTAATGGCATCAATGACCTCGCCGTATTCCTCTTTATTCTTTTCAAGATTAAAGCGGTCTCGAAGGAAAATCAGGATACGTGCATTTTGTTTCATGGGATAAAGTTATTCATTCACGACAAATTTAACATTTATCGTGAATTTTTATAGGTTTGAAATTAAACCATGATGATAACCGGGATGATTGCTTTTACATCCGTTGTTTTTTTCCATGGCTGCCCCGGATGTTCCATTAGCAGGGGGGATGCTTCGGCCCTTACGCCGGAAAACATCCCCCATTATAGGATGATATTAATTCTTAAGCACTTTCAAAATTTCAGACTTGTTCCCGGAGATGACACGGATGAAATAGACTCCGGCCGGTTTGCCTGACAGCGAGAATTCATGCCTGCTTTCTCCATTCAGTGTTGTGGTCATCATTTTTTCTCCCAGAATTCCATAGAGTTCCGCGGAAAGGTTTCCGGCCGGAATTTCACCAAGTAAAACCAGGGTGAATTCCCCGGTTGTCGGATTGGGGAATATTTTGAAACCGGATTCCTCCATTATCACGGGTATTTCATCCGGATGCACTGCAAAAGCATCCATTGCAACAGCAGGCATCGAAGGAGTGACACACCAGGGCCCGGTTGGTGCAATGTAACCATGCATGTAGCCTCCGGGTTGAATTGTGGTGGATGGCAGGAACAATATTTTCTGACCGGCAATGAAGGTGGCGCTGCCTCCGGATAAAACAAAGAACAGGGTCCCGTTCCCTGCGACGGTGATTACCTGGCTTGCATTGTAACATTTTGTTTCACCGTTTGCGACAATGACATTGGTAACGGTTCGTGTAGCCGGGGGACCAATAACCGGATTAACAAGAACAACAATCGGTTTTGTGGTATCCTTACTGCATCCATTGTTGTCGGTGACCGTCAGTTTTGCAGTGAAAATCCCCGATGTTCCATAAAGGTGGGATGGATTGATGGTTGAAGAGGTTTGGCCATCGCCAAACTCCCAAAGCCTGCTGACAATGACTCCGGTTGCGGAATAGGACAGGTCAGTAAAGGTAGTCGCTGTTCCCTGGAGCACGGTGTCGGCAGTGAAATGGGCAACCGGGAGGGAATTGACGGCAAGAAATTTACTGATTGTATCCGTGCATCCATTGCTGTTTACAATGACCAGATACACAAGATAAGTTCCGGGACCCGCGAAAATATGAACCGGATTCTGTGTGGCAGCGGTATTATTGACCCCGGATGCCGGATCTCCGAAATTCCAGACCCAGGACTGGATGGCGCCAACGCCGTTATTTTGTGAAAGATCAAAAAACTGAACGGGTTGAAATTCACAAGTGGATCCTGCCTGGGTGAAATTCGCAACAGGAGCAGGCGTACTTGTTACGGTTCTTTCCTTGAAGCCGGCACATCCGTTGGACGTGGTTACAGTGAGCCTTACAACATGGGCCGTCGCGGAACCGAAAAATGTATGGATAACATTCGGATTGTTTGGGAAGCTGATCGAGACCAATGGGGTTCCATCCCCGAAATCCCAGACCCACTGCACGATATAGGAAGAAAAACCGGAAGCGATGTAAGAGAGATCAGTAAATTGTACCGGAGAACCGATGCAATTTGTGGCGGGAAAGGAAAACTCTGCAACCGGTTTCGGGTTCACTGTCACCGGTTTCATGACACTGTGGCTACAGCCGTTGGAATTGACTACTGTCAGGGTTACACTGTATATGCCATACGAAGCATAGGTATGGGCGGGTGAGAATAAGGAACTGGTTCCCCCGTCGCCGAAATTCCAGGTGAAACTGACGATCGCTGCGGCATTGGGAATTGATAAATTGGTAAACTGGATGGGACTGCCTTCGCAGGCATTCGTATTTGAAAAATTTGCAACAGGCAGGTCATTGATGTTAACCAACGCTGAATGCGTGGCGCTGCAGCCATTGGAATTTGTAACCGTGAGCGTTACGGTATAGGTTCCCAAGGCAGAAAATATATGGGAGGGATTCTGAAGGGTGGATGTATTGTTAGTCCCGGAAGGCGGATCGCCAAAATTCCAGCTCCATGACTGGATACT
>CAZPWZ010000524.1:0-2326 GCA_964590675.1 uncultured Draconibacterium sp. | reverse complement strand
AAGGTGGTGGAAGATATAGGTACCTACAAAAAAACAAACAAGATCACCATCCTGCAATTGAAACGCTGGAACCAGCTGATCAATGAACGCATCGAAGCGGGGGAAAAAATGGGACTGAGCCGCGAGTTCATCCTGAAATTGCTTCAGATATTACATGAGGAGGGTATTCAGCGGCAGATCGATGTTATGAACCGGAAGGATTAAAATCGGGACGCGGGACTAAAAATCGGGACACGGGACGCGGGACTTACATCCATTTTTTCATTTTGAAATAGACGAACATCACCACGGCAATGGCAAACATGGTGCCTGCAACGATCATGAACGAATAGGCATGATCCTGGATCGGGAGCTTGATATTCATGCCATATAAACTGGCGATAAAGGTCAAAGGCAGCAATACCGACGAAACCAGGGTCAGTATCTTCATCACCTCATTGGTTTTATTTACCTGGAGTGAATCAAAAGTCATGGAGTAGCCCTTGATCAATTCACCGTCGTCTTCAACCATGTCCCAGATTTTCTGGTAATAGTCCATGATGTTGCCCCAGTAATCTTCCATGTTTTCGGCAAATCCTTTGATGACACCGCTTTGCAGTTTATTAAAGAGCACCATCTGTGGCTTGAACATGGTATTCAGAAGGATGACATTTTTCCGCGTCATCGATATTTTTTCAATGATCGGCTCTGCCTTTTTGCCAAAGAGGGCCTTGCCGCAATTATCTACATTTTTATCCACCTGCTCCACCAGCCGCTGGGTATCCTTCATCAGGTGATCGAGGATCTCGTATAACAGGGCATCACTGCTGCCAACCTCCATGCGCCCTGAGCCCGGCGCTTTTGCCTTCTCCCGGTTGAAAAGGTCCTTCAGCATCCACTGCGATTTTCCGATGCTGATAAGGTAATCCTTGCCCCAGAAGAATTTTATTTCCCTGATCTCAACGAATTGTTCCGTTACCCCGAATGCCGGGAAATGAAGAATGATAAAATGGTAATCATCATAGATATCGATTTTCGGCCTGAGGTTGACCTCGGTGCGGCAGTCTTCAATGTCGAGGGGATGGAAATGATACCTTTGCTTCAGGGCCTGGAGGTCCTCTTCAGTGGGCCGCACGATATGCGACCAGCGTAGTGTCCCGAATTTGATGGTTTCAATCACGGCAGCAAAGTTATTTAATGTTTTTCCAGCGGAATGTGTTTATCATGTGTTCCATATCCTTCGTTAAAAAATCGATAACGGGAGCAAGGGAATCGTTGTTTGGAACCATGTTGAAATACAGGGCTCCGCGCACAAATTTTGTCAGGCTGTCGGTTACATAAAACTGGTACGAAGAGGCGGCATCGGCACCGCGGATGTTGTAAACCAATCCATACACATGGTGGTCGCGGTCGATGAACTCACGCTGTGTTATCGCATTGGCTTTGGGAATATGCTTGTTGACCAGCGTGTGCGCATCATTCAGGTATTTGGCCAGGTTGCCGTTTATTACCTTGTAACTCAGGTGCAGTGTGGCGCGAAAAGGCTTGTACCGGATGTTGATCCAGTATGGCTCGGCCATTTTGCTGCTGTCCGCGGTGATTTCGGCATAAACCGGATATTCGAATGTGTATGGATAGGCTGAATCCAAAACCTGGTATCCCTTTTCGGGCATATCGATGCGAAAATAACCCCTGGGCTTTGGCGTGTACGACTCGCTGCAGCCACCCGTCAGCATGAGCAGCGCGGGGAACAGGAAAATTGCAGGAAACCGGCTTAACGAGGCAAAAAGGTAACGAGGGAGCGATATAGCGAAACAGCGAAAGAATGAAAATAATAAACCAATTATAGCAGCTATGATACCATTGACTATTTTCCAAATAATTGCCATCTCACTATATCGCTTCCTCGTTTATTCGTTTTTAGAATGGAAGATCATCCTCCGGTGCATTCGACATGACATCCTCCTTGGCCAGTTCACCCGTTGATGCAGCGCCGGTTCCGTCTTCCCTGCGCGGTCCGCCACCGAGCATCTGCATGGAGTCGCCGAGGATTTCGTAGATAAACTTCTTCTGCCCCTCTTTGTCCTCATACTCGCGCTTGCGGATGCGGCCTTCAACATAGATGGTATTTCCCTTTTTCAGGAACCGCTCAGCCACATCGGCCAGGCCCCGCCACATTACAATATTATGCCATTCGGTATGCGTGGCCTTCTCCCCGTCCTTGCCTTTGTATGCTTCGGTGGTCGCCAGCGTGAACGCCGCCTTTTTACCCCGTTTTCGAAATTCTGAATCTCTGGATCCCTCCCCAGGTTACCGATCAAAATCACTTTGTTGACTCCAGTTGCCA
>CAZPWZ010000523.1:0-2327 GCA_964590675.1 uncultured Draconibacterium sp. | reverse complement strand
TCACACCTGCAAGCTGGTTTTTGTCAAAATCGATCTCATGGCTGCTGAGCACGGTACGGTAGCTTCCTAGTGGTTGACCGATCATGCGGTTGAACTCGTCAAGGGGCATAAAAATAAATTGCTCACCGTAGGCTTCCACGATCCCATCGATTGTCAGGCTGTATGATGTTCCATCCAGCTTGTTTACGAAACGGATCGTATCCCCTTCCTCGAGCTTCAGCCGGCCGGCCAGTGGAGACGAGATATTTACCTGATCCCTGGGTAGCGCGTTGCCCCGCAGGTCGTTCATCTTGAAGCCGACGGCATCTGGCTGCGTACCCACCACGTAAAACTCAACCGATTCCCTGCCCTCGGGATAGCAGCGAAACGCGTTGTACGGCTCCGCCCCTTCGGGAATACCTCCATCCTGCTGCAAATTCCGTACTTCCTTGAAGTTATACTCCAGGGGATACAGATATCTCGCCAGCGCCCCCTTTTTCATCACCACATCCATCGAGTAGTTAAAGGTAAAACCATACAGTAGTATCATCGACGCGGCGCTCACACCCAGCACTAAGAACAACAGACGCGGTATGCTGCGTACCTGCTCGCGTATCTGGAATTTGGTATTGAATTTAAACCGATCCAGCCGGAGTGCGCGTTCTATAAAATTCACCTTTTCTTTTTGCTCGTCGCCTTTCATCAGCTCGACAGCGGTTTTTTTGAGTATCCTGCGCATAATAAGAAAACTTGACAGACCGATAAAAGCCACCGGCATCAGCACGGCGAGAGCCAGGTTTAATGGAGAGAAGGTAATGCCTTTCGCAGGCAGGATGTATGAAGCCAGCATGGAATCAACAACAGGCCTTACACACGGCAGCGCCAGCAATGTGCCGGCAAGACCTCCCGCGGCTGACAGCAGAATCGGGATCGCCAGATAGTGCCAGGTCAATTCACTGCGGCGGTAGCCCTGTGCGTACAGCGTTCCGATGACTACACCGTCGGACTTAACCATGCGCATGATCATTACGCCTACAATAAGACAGCTTAGAAGGAAAAAACCCGTTGAGACGGGAAAGCTCATGGACTTCATGCTGGAAATGTTTGCCCAGGGCATGCTGATGCGTTTGTTACTCTTGGCGTCCAGCCATTCGGAAAGTGAATACCCTTTTTCGCTTAAAAGCCCATGCAACTTCGTTGTCTGTGCATTTATATTTTCCCTGTCCTCAAAGTATGCCGCATAGACCGTGACCGCCTCAGGGAATGCCTCGATATCCGTGCCGGAAACAATCCCGATGCCAAAACCGCTGGTTTGCAGCACATCGTAAAGATTTTTGATGATATAAACGTAATTGGGTACGGCCACTGTACCTACAATATGGAAGGTCTTGCCGTTTAGCACTATTTGATCGCCTATTTCCAACCCATTTGTCTTTAAGAAATTTGGATCGAGTAAAATGTCCCCCGGATTTTCAAGGCCGCGTCCGGATGTTACCGCCGGGATATTGACCTTCATGCCAGGGCTGAGCAGCCGCAGTTCCCCGTCAGGCACTATTACGTCGTACTGCTTGTAAGTCTCTATCAGCGCGCCGGATTCGCCCTCCAAAACTGCAATATCCTCAATGGGTTTGTCTATCGAAAATGTCAGGTCTTCCTGCCTGTATTCTTCGGCAAACTCGACGACCATTTTTTCGAGGTTATTGGCTATGCCGGTTGCCGCGATGAAATAAAAGCTGCCTAAAAGAATCAGAATAACAATCCCGATATACCACCCTTTGTTTTCCTTGATGATACGCCATATGCGTTTTTGGAGTGCCATTACCATTCAATCCTCTCTGCCGGGATGAGCTCGGAATTGTGCGTAACTTCCGCAACCTCGCCGCTTCTCAGCCGGAACACGGCGTGTGCCATGCCGGCGATGGCACTGTTGTGAGTAATCATCAGGATGGTCGCGCCAAACTGTGTGTTTACTTTTTGGAGCAGCGACAGAACGCCCCGCGAGGTTTCGAGGTCCAGCGCTCCGGTGGGCTCATCGCAGAGCAGGAGCTTTGGATTTTTGACGATGGCTCGTGCGATCGACACGCGCTGCTGTTCGCCGCCGGAGAGTTCCCGGGGAAATCGGTTCTTTTTGTCGGAAAGTCCTACAGCAGCAAGTACCGCGTCTGTTTTAAGCGGGTTTTTACTGATGTTCGACACAACTTCGATGTTTTCGGTTACCGTGAGGTTTGGCACAAGGTTGTAGAACTGGAAGACGAAACCCACACTCTCCCGACGGTATTCAACCAGTTGGTTGTCATTCAAATCCGTAATGTGCTGACCGTCAACTTGGACAGTGCCGCCATCCGCCC
>CAZPWZ010000522.1:0-2333 GCA_964590675.1 uncultured Draconibacterium sp. | reverse complement strand
TCAAAACGAATGTGTTACATAATGTTGGATATTAGTTACATCATTCACACTTTACAGGACTGTATCCGGATAAATGTCAGTTTTTGGAGGTCAGGTTGCTTTGATCCTGCAATTTCCATCTGAGGGTAATCCCGGTTACTTCAGGTGATTCGTACATCCCCAGTGACAAGTGTTTTCCTACCTTGGTCTTATGCAATTCAGGCAGGACAATGCCTATGATGGCACCAACTGCAAAACCGACCGCTACGTCGGAAGGAAAATGCGCCAATGCTTTGATTCTTGCATACGCGATCACCATCGGAGGAACCGAGGCAGCCAGGTATATGAGATATTTCTTTGCACCAAGTTCGGGATGATAATCGCAGTAAACCTTTGCCATAAAGAACGTACTGTAGGAACAGGATCCAACGTGTCCGCTAAAAAAGGAATTGCGGCTGTTGTTGTTATTCATGCGGTAATCAGGAGTCAGCTCGGAATAATACACAAAAGGCCTGAACCTGTTGACAAAGGTTGGTCCGAGGGGACTGTAGTTATACATGCTGAAGGTTATCGCATGCCCCTCGACATACATCAAAAGCAGGTCAAACCAATCTTTGCGTATATTTTTATCAATCATGAGCAGACTGGGGAGAAGAAAAATGGCAATCTCCCCATAATCTGATATCTTCGTATACAAGTCGCGATCCGAAAAATCTTGCTTTAAGGCCCATCTGTCAATGCTATTGATCAAATTTTTCTGCTGGTCAGAATTGATGAAAACCAGTTCTTCCGGGCTAATCTTTGGTTTATTTTTCAACCGGCCGATCGCGAAATAATCACTCACCATTCCTACACCAATGATACTGCCGGTAACCCAGTAGTTCACGTGGTAACGTTTGATTCGTTTCGGAGTAATTGCTGCACTGTCCGATGGATTACAATATAAGCCACCGTCAAAAACCAGGAATGCAAATAAAAGCAGTGTGTATTTCATGTAACTTCGTCATTGTCAGTCAGCCGGTAAAGGTCTGAACCTTTCACCCTGGAAGTGTTACATAACTATAGCAATTAGTTGCATCATTCACACATTTCCTGGCATACAGGACATTCGGGGTGTCACGTTTTTTCGTAACTTTACAGCCCTAATCAAAAACTACCTCTTTTATGAGCAGATTCTTACTCCTATGCGCCGGGCTATTTCTTTTTGTTATGGCAGGCAATTCACAGAATTCAAACAATGCTGAAGCCGCTGATACGGCCAATTATCCCTACTGGGCAGAGATGATGCAGGATCCGGATGCCAATTTTTTCCAGACTCAGCGTGCTTTCAACACCTATTGGAAGGACCGCAAAATCACCAGGGGTTCAGGATGGAAAGTTTTCAAACGCTGGGAGTACATGATGCAGTCGCGGATCAATCCCGACGGGTCACGACCTGCACCTGATGCAACATTTAAGGCATATGAGCAATTCGAAAACAATACCCGTTCAGCCAGCGGTGCATGGGTGAATTTAGGCCCGTCACTGATCCCGGCGCCCGGTCCTGCCGGTTATGAAGGCCTTGGCCGGCTCAACGTGGTAGCATTCCATCCCACCGACCCAAACAAATTATATGTTGGAGCCCCATCAGGCGGTCTCTGGCAGTCAACCGACGGGGGTAATACCTGGGTGACCCATACCGACACCATGCCCACCCTTGGCGTTTCGGCCATCGTGATCGATCATGTAAATCCTGATATAATCCTTATCGGTTCCGGTGACCGTGATGCCGGTGATGCGCCCGGGCTGGGTGTTTTCAAAAGCATGAACGGCGGACTTACATGGGCGCCATCATCAACCGGGATGGGAAATAAAACCGTTGGAAGAATGATCCAGCACCCTACTAATGCACAAATCATTCTGGCGGCAACCAGCGGAGGCATCTTTCGATCAACAGACGGCGGCGCCAGCTGGACAAGTTCGCAGACAGGAAATTTCAAGGATATTCATTTTAAAACCAATGATCCGAATATCGTCTATGCAGCCGCTGGTCCCGATTTTTACCGCTCCTCAAACAACGGGACCTCCTTTGTGAAAATCACGGCAGGACTCACCGGAGGCCAGCGGGGCGCTATCGCTGTAACCCCTGCCAATCCCAATTATGTCTACTTCCTGCAGTCGGCCAGCAACAGCGGTTTCAAAGGATTATACCGTTCAACCGATGCAGGGCTGACCTTAACTGAGCGGTCAACCTCACCAAATATCCTCGACTGGTCATGCGATGGAAGCGGAACCGGCGGACAGGGATGGTACGATTTGTCAATTGCCGCAGATCCGCTGAACGCTGAAGTAATCTACACCGGGGGCGTTGATAT
>CAZPWZ010000521.1:0-2345 GCA_964590675.1 uncultured Draconibacterium sp. | reverse complement strand
TATTTGGATAATTCTCAAGAATTTTAATTTCAATGCCGCTTGCGGTCGCGGGAAAACCGTTCGGGATGGTGTCCAGGTATTCCCTGAGCTTGTGGTATGATTCATGTGCCATGCGTGTTACCTCTTTTTTTTCTTATCAATCATCACCAGTTCATTGCTTTTCATGTCCAGTGCCATGGTTATGCAGCGCTCATCACCCATAGCGTTGAGATTAATTTAATTTCCGCATATTTAAAATAAAGAGTCAAGATGTTTTTATGTGCGTATCAAATGGAAGATTTAATGAAAAGGCCCATGGTATCCCATGGGCCTTTATGCAGCTTTATTCGTTGGACCGGGATACTGCTATTTCTTTTTTTTCGCTGGTTTCGCCTTTGTAGCCGGTTTAGCTTTTTTCACTGGCTTCGCCTTTGCAGCTGGTTTTGCCTTTGCGGTTGGTTTTGCCTTCGTAGCCGGCTTAACCTTTGTCACTGGATTTGACTGTTCGGCCGGTTTCGTCTGTCCACCCTGAAGGGATTTTATCACTTGCATGCAATCCTCTTCGCTCATTATCCTGGGAACCGGATACGTCGGGTTGCATTCCATCAAGGCGCGCTTCGCGATCGTCGGGATGTCTTTATCCTGGATGAAATCGAACCTGTCCGGTATATTCAGCTTCCTGTTCATATCTTTCACGGCCTGGATAAAGCCCAGGGCCTTTTCGGTCATGGTCATACCGGGGGCGGACACTCCGGCGGCATCGGCGAGTTCGGCAAGGCGCTTGTGCGCCGTGACGCCGTACCAGTCCAGGACATGGGGCATGATCACCGACATGGCCAGGCCATGGGGTACGCCGTACATGCCGCCCAGGTTGTGGCCGATACAGTGGACATTGCCCACGCCGCCGCGCGTGAAGGTATAGCCGCCGTAATAGGAGGCCAGCAGCATCTGTGCGCGCGCCTCCAGGTCCTTGCCGTTTTTAAATGCCCTTTCGATGTTCTTGAAAATTATTTCCACCGCCAGGAGGGCCTTGCGGCTGGTGTCCCTGTTGTTGTAGAACTCAATCTCACCCCTGCGTCATGAAACGGATTGCCGGCATTGTACTGTTACTGATGGGCTGGAATGTATCGATGGCCCAGCAGGAGATGACGAGCGTTCAAACTTTGCCTTCGAAGAAACGGAACCTTGGACTGGAATTCAATGCCGGATATTCCATGGCTTTGGGAGACTATGGAAAATCAGATAGTAATTACATTAAGTCGGGTTATGCCAAAGGAGGCTGGCTCATGCAGTTTACCCTCGACTGGATGGGAAAAAGTTCAATTGGCCTTGCCGTTCAATATACTTTTCAACACAATGCTCTTCAGAATGTCGCCGCTACCGTGATTCCGGATGGACCCTTCAAGTACCCGCTCGGCACAGGCTCCTGGTCCAACCACTTTCTCATGGCCGGCCCGGTGTTTATGAAAATTTTTAATAAAGTTCATGTTGATGCAAAACTGATGATCGGGGGAGTTGTCTCCTCCAGCCCGGTGTTCAACATGACCGACCCTGTTACTAAAGAGAACATTAAATGGATAGGCATGGGATTGGCATTTCAGGCCTCTGCAGGTGTGGGGTATGCCTTTTCACCACTTTTGACGTTAAAAGTTAATATCGGATATCTGGCTGGATGGCCCTCCAAAACAAAGACATATCCCCAGCAACTGCTGGGTTATAATGAAATCAAAGATCCAATCACCGGGGAGGTGATTGACTATCAGCCTGTATATTCAGCCCCGGCGGAGTATGAGATCAAGAAAGTCATTTCTGCTTTCAATCCATCGGTGGGTATTGTGTTCAGATTCTGATAAAATGGTTAACAGAAAAGGTATGTTGCGAAAAATTACGCTGGTTATTACTGCCATTTTAGGGTTCTCTGCTGTTTCCAGGTCACAGGTGAGCATCCAGGATTCAGCCATTTTTACCCCGATCATTTATGCAACCTATTCGTATATGTGGCCCGGAGGAGACCTGGCTGAACGGTTCGGAAGCAACTCGAGCATCGGTGGTGGTTTTATGCTCAAAACATCAGGCAACTGGTTGTTTGGCGTAGAGGGAAATTTTATGTTCGGGCAGACAGTAAAAAACAGTGATTCACTGCTTAAGAGCATCTCTACCAGCAACGGTTTTATTATTGATGCAAACGGATTGTATGCCGACCTGGTTTACTAAGAAAGAGCCTATAATTTTCTGGCCAAGTTCGGGAAGATCATTCCGGTTTTCGCACCGAATCCGAATTGCGGACTGACAAGTACTGTCGTTGGCGGCTACCTGCAGAACACAATTCGTCTTCACAATCCTGTCAGCCCCGCACCCCACCTCAT
>CAZPWZ010000520.1:0-2349 GCA_964590675.1 uncultured Draconibacterium sp. | reverse complement strand
AAATAGAGTGTTCCTTTTACATAGGGGGCTGGCATCCAGGTGTCGGAAGCCAGGTGGGGGAATGAAATCTGAAGGGGATGGGGGGATGACGGACCGCAGATATGATCGTAAAGATAATCATGGTATCCTTTTTCCATCCCGCTGCGAAATGAATAGACGCGGGCGATGATCTCTCCCAAAATCGTATACCCGGTATTGGTGTATGTAAAACCTGATCCGGGCGCAAAAAAAGATAACTGGTACAAGGCATTCTGACCGACTAGTTCAGCCGCCGAAAACTGATGTGTGGGATCATGAGCCAATATATATTCTTCATAGGGTTTTCCCTCACAGTTAGGTACCGGGTTGTTGGTCACATCATAAACTCCTGCGCTATGTTGTAAAAGTTGCTCAATGGTGATCTGATCCTTATACGGGATGTTCCATGCCGAATCTCCGGGAATGTAAGGTATGGCTGATCCCGGGATGATATCGATGATCCTGTGGTGAATATCAAGCCAGCCATCCTGCTGCATCTTCAGGATGGCGGTGGCAGTAAAGGTTTTGGTGTTGCTGGCAAAACGGAAGTTTGTGGCAGTGGTGAGAACATTTTCAGGACCGCTTGCCGCGCAGGCAAACAATGTTTTCGACGGGGTACTGATTATCACCGAAATGCTTGGCACGGTGTGTCCGAGAATCTGCTGAAGTGTATCGCGTTCATGTTCGACGGCTACCCTGATGTTTTCGATGTCGGGGTCAGCTACCGGTTCCGGATCGCTTTTCTTGCAGGATATCACAGACAGCGCTGCAATAAACAGGATGAAAATTAAGGCAAGTTGATTTTTTTTCATAGATAGAAAAGATAAGAACCAGGTTATATGACCTCAATTTCCAGATAGGAATTCACGGGGATGATATTAAAATCACGAACGAGACGCTCAACACACAGTGCACTTTCTTCCCTTGTACCGATCCCCCGGCAGCCGCCGAGATTCAGAATGACCTGAAATCCATTGCGGGCCAGGTCCTTACAGGTTTCTGCCACGCAATAATCGGTGGCAAGTCCCCCCACGATCACTGTATCAATATCGTGTGCCTGAAGCCACTTGATAAAACCTGTGGAGATCTTCTTTTTTTGATCGTGAAAACAGGAGGAATAGGGATGCAGATCGGGCTCAAAACCCTTCGCCACGATAAAATCAAACCTGGAAATGTGTTCCATTCCGTCGATCAGTTCCACCCCTTTTGTACCTGAGATGCAGTGCGGATTCCACCGCACATCAACATTTTCGCCCTCTACCGGGCTGAACTGCGGATGATCTTCAGTGGCAATCCAAATGGCATTCGGGGGATGAATTTCCTTCGATAGTGTCTTATAGGCCACAATGGAATTCTGCCCGTTCAGCTCGGGGACGATCTTGTCACCCTCCATTACGGGCAATTCGTCGGGACAAAGAGGCGTAAAACCCTTCTGTGGCTCTACACAGTGAGAGGCGGTTATATTGAAAACCACGCGAATCTTTTTCCCGTTGAACATTCTTCTTTCTTATTTCCTAAATTTGTGTTTCATCCCCAATTATTCAAGGAATGATCATGAAATTCATGCAGGGTTCATTTCTTCAAAATTAACATTTTTATCCTTTGAAAAATATGACTTTTGAGCCCATTATAACCCATTTAGATGACCAGGATGCATATAAGTTTACTATGCAATATGCCATCCTGAAACATTATCCTGAAGCAAAGGCGAAATACAGGTTCATTCTGAGGGATCGGGCCATTGAATTTCCGTCCGGTTTCGCGGAGATGCTTCAGCAACAGCTCCTGGGTTTTGAAGAGCTTGTTTTTACACCTGAAACAGAGGCCCATCTGAAGCTGAAAATTCCCTGGTTCGATGCGGCTTACCTGGATTACCTCCGCAGCTACCGATTCAATCCGGATGAAGTCAGGATTCGCCAGGCCGGTGGTAATCTGGAGATCATCATCGAGGGGCCCTGGCACAAAACCATCCTGTGGGAAGTTCCATTAATGGCCTGTATCTCTGAACTATATTATCAAATGTCGGGGATCCCCGACGAAGTTGACCTGAATATTCCCCGCTGGGAAGAAAAATTCAGGAAGTTTGCCTCGATGCACATTTCCGTGATTGAATTCGGGACCCGGAGAAGGAAATCAAGAGAAAGGATTAGTGATGAAATTTTTGAGTGCCTTGGGTTCTTTCGGACAGATGCCAGAGGTTTGAAACAGTATTCATTCTCACTCACTTGTCTTTACTTTTACCTTTGCCTTTGGACTTGGTTGACGATTGGATTCACCTTAACATACCTTCCTCTCTTCCTCCCTCTTCCTCCCTCTTCCTCCCTCTTCCTC
>CAZPWZ010000519.1:0-2350 GCA_964590675.1 uncultured Draconibacterium sp. | reverse complement strand
GCGGCCGGAAACATCAGGGTTTCGGCAATTATTTTAGGGTTTTCCCTTGGATTCATCTTTGACCCGGGATTCGTTTTCGGCCAGTCGTCATCTGTTCGTACCATGAATACACAGGTAGTGCAACCACACCAACCTGTTACCGATGAGCAACAAGATATATCGGGGATGGACCAACTCCAACCTGTGATTGACGAACACCAGGATACATCAGTCAAAAGCAATAACAATACCGATACGCCATTGCACCAGGATACATTGGCTGTCAACAAATCCCGGTTAGCCTGGACACTCTCCGTGCAGGGCGCACTGTATGCGGGTTCCCTGACCACCCTCTATTTTGCCTGGTATAAGGATTACCCGCAATCGACATTTCACCTTTTCAATGATGCAGATGCCTGGATGCAGATCGACAAATGCGGTCATGCAACAACTGCGTTTTACATCAGCCGGCTCGGTTATTCCTCCTATCGCTGGAGTGGCCTGAAAGAAAAACAGGCTGCCTGGTTCGGCGGACTGCTGGGGTTTGCCTACGTGATGAACATAGAGATCCTGGACGGATTTTCATCCGGGTGGGGCTTTTCGCCGGGTGATCTTGCTGCGAACGCCCTGGGCAGCATGATCTTTATCGGGCAGCAGCTGGCATGGCATGAACAGCGGTTTTCACTGAAATACTCCTTCCATCAAACCAGCTATGCGCAATACAACCCCGAACAGCTTGGCACTAACCTGGCGCAGAACATGCTCAAGGATTACAACGGTCAAACCTATTGGATCTCGGGCAACATATCCTCCTTCCTGCCGGAGGGGAAAAAATTTCCACGATGGTTCAATATCGCCCTGGGGTATGGTGCGGAGGGCATGACCGGGACCGACGGCAAAACCCTGGATCCGAATGGGATGCCCATCCCGTATTTCGAACCCTACAGGCAATTTTATCTCTCGGTGGATATCGACCTTACACGGATCCCAACAAGGTCGAAATTCCTTAGAGGCATGTTCACCGTGCTGAGTTTGATAAAAATCCCGGCTCCGGCAGTAGAGTACAATACCCTGGGTCAATTGAAATTTTACCCTTTTTATTTTTAAAATTCCGTGTATCTTTACTTTTTTATTCCCATGGAAAATCCATCCAACCAGTCAGGGCCAGGTCAGCACGGCGGATTTTACAATGATCCGGCCCCGCAGAACCTGCCAAATGCCAACATCGTGCTGGTTCTCGGCATTTTATCCATCCTGCTGTGCTGGTGGCATTTCATCTCTGCCGCGGGAATCATTCTGGGGATCATTGCCCTCGTTATGGCAAAAAGGGAAAAGGCCTTGTACAGTTCGAATCCATCACGATATACCATCAGTTCGCTGAATAATGTCAAAACCGGCCGTATTTGCGCGATCATCGGAATCATTATTTCTGCACTTGTTTTTGTATTTGTCATGCTGATGATTGCCGGCATTTTAATCACCTTGCCCTTCTGGGGGATGATCCACTGACCATGAAGATTTTACCGGTCCCGCTGATCAGGGAGGCAGATGCCTATACCATACAACACGAACCGATAGCGGATATCGATTTGATGGAGCGTGCGGCTGCAGCCTGTTTTCATTGGCTGGAGCAAACGCTGGATAAAGCTCATAAAATAATGATCTTCTGCGGCCCGGGAAATAACGGCGGCGACGGGTTGGCCATAGCCCGGATGTTATTCCGGTCAGGATATTGTGTAGAGGCGCTGCTGCTTTCAGATCCCGGGAAGTTAACACCATCTTGCCGGATCAATTATGAAAGATTGCAGGAGATCATCCCGGCCAGTACCCGGACGAAAAACAGCACATCATCGGCCGGTGCCAATTCCCGTTCATCCATGGCGATCATTAACAGCGCAGCCGACCTCCCCGCAACCGGCAGCACGGATATTGTTATTGACGCCATCTTCGGCAGCGGGTTGACACGGCCGCCGGAAGGACTTTCGGCGGAGACGATCCGGCACATCAATGCATCTGGAGCGACGGTTGTAGCAATCGATGTGCCGTCGGGTCATTATGTGGATGAATCGACACTGACAACAGGCCACCCGGTGGTGATCCGGGCCGATTACACCCTCACCTTCTCACCCCCGAAACTCGCCTTTTTCTTTCCGGAAAATGATCCTTTCGTGGGGGAATGGCAGTTGCTTGACATCGGGATCTCGCAGGAATTCATTGATGCAGCCCCGGTGAAGAACTTCATGCTCATCCAGGATCAGATCCGTCAACTTCTCAGGAAACGCAACAAATTTGACCACAACGGAACTTTCGAACATGCCTTCCTTACCTGCGGTTCAAAGGGAACAACGGGACACGCAGTAACTTCGGCCCC
>CAZPWZ010000518.1:0-2354 GCA_964590675.1 uncultured Draconibacterium sp. | reverse complement strand
TTATTTGCATGGAATTAAAGCATTATTTGCAGGATATGTTGACACACAAGCAGACATTATTGCAAAGGATCCAGTGGAAAAATGGAATGAAATTGCACCATATCCTTGTGTTTTGCACATTTTTCCTGGCTGGTGTGGCAGTTATTTTCGGTCTGCCATTATTCATTGCATGGCCGTATTTAGTTGCTTTTCCCCTTTCAGGTATTTCCGTTTTTGAAATTTCTCGAATACAAAAAGGGGTAAAGCCCAGGTGGAATATTCTTCTTTTAGGAAGTTTGGGTTCGCTAGGTTGTACGCTTTACCTGATTAACTTTGCCTTGTGGACAGGGTAAAACTTATAATAAATTCATGGAGGAAGATATGCCTTTACAATCAAACATTAAAGCGCCTGAATTTGAATTGGAAGATGAAAACGGTAACCCCAGGAAACTTTCAGATTATCGTGGAAAAATGGTTTTGTTGTACTTCTATCCAAAAGACGACACGCCCGGATGTACAACAGAGGCCTGTAATTTCCGGGATGACTATAGTGCTTATGAAAAAGCCGGAATTACAATTTTAGGGGTAAGCCCGGATTCTCCGAAAGCACACATAAAATTTAAAGCAAAATATCATCTGCCATATACTTTGTTAGCTGATATCAACCATCAGGTTTGCGAACTGTATGGCGTATGGGGGCGCAAGAAATTCGCAGGCAGGGAATATGATGGTATATTCCGGACAACTTTTCTTATCGATGCTGCCGGAATGATCAAGCATGTTTTTGAAAATGTAAAACCGGCTGATCACAGTGCCGAGGTTTTACAGGCAATTTAAAAAGAGTAACCCAAATTTAAAAAGCAATCGCAGGCGGTATTTTTGCATGCGATTGCTTTTTTATTCAAGTAACCTGGCTGCAGCCTTATTATGCTTTTCAACCAGCTTTCCGGCATCCAACGTCAATAAGACACCATCCTTAATGATCATTTTCCCGTGAACGAAACTGATATCTACATTTTGAGGAGCACAAAAAACCGCGGCAGCAACCGGATCATGCAATGCCCCTGCGTAGGCTAATTTATCCAATTTGATGGCGATGAGATCCGCACATTTGCCTGGTTCAAGAGATCCAATATCTGATCTTCCTAAAACGGCTGCCCCTCCACGGGTTGCCAGTTCAAGAGCCTGCCGGCCCGTCATAAGGGCTGGCGTATTTTCACCGGAAAGGGAAGCCCCCTCAACACCTGCCCTAAGGCGTGCCAATAATAATGCCTGCCTTGCTTCGGCCAACATATGTGAACTATCGTTACTGGCGGAGCCATCAACACCCAATCCCAGTTTTACGCCTGCCGCCATGTACTCTCTGACGGGGGCAATGCCGCTGGCCAGGCGCATATTGGATGAAGGGCAGTGCGCGACACCACAACCAGTATGGGCATATAGATTTATTTCATCTTTGCTGACATGAACGGAGTGAGCGAACCACACATCCTCCCCAATCCAGTCTACAGACTGCATATAACCTACCGGTCTGTAGCCAAATTTTTGTTGACAGAAGGCTTCTTCGTCCTGGGTTTCTGCCAGATGAGTGTGCAGGTGGACATCAAACTGGCGGGCCATTTTCGCGCTTTCACGCATTAGATCTCCTGTGACGCTGAAAGGAGAACAAGGTGCCAGAACAATTTGCAGCATTGAACCAGGCTTGGAATCATGGTACGTTTCTATCAAGCGTTGACTGTCACGCAGAATGTTTTCTTCAGTATCCACTACACTATCTGGCGGAAGTCCACCTTTGCTTTCGCCCAGACTCATTGAGCCGCGGGAGGCATGCAGCCGCATTCCGACCGTTTTGCCGGCACGGATTTCGTCATCCAGTTTTGAGCCATTGGGAAAAAGGTATAAATGGTCAGATGCAGTTGTGCATCCTGACATGGCGAGTTCTGCCATGGCGGTTTGGGTGGAAACGTAAATATCATCCGGGTTCATTCTGGCCCAGATTGGATACAAAGTTTTCAACCAGTTAAAAAGATTGGCATCCTGTGCCGCAGGAACGGCCCGGGTCAAGGTTTGATAAAAATGATGATGCGTGTTGATTAAACCTGGCAGAACCAAATACCCGCTTAGGTCATGTACTTCATCAGCACTATCCGGCAATTCCTGCGTCGTACCGACATTTTGAATGAAGCCGTCCTTTGCAAAAAGGCCCCCCTGATGAATTTCCCGGCGGGAACCATCCATAGTTACCAGAACATCAGCATTTTTTATGAGCAGACTGGCCATGGGAAATTATTCCAATCAATCGTTTGCGATTTTTGAGGCCGTCAATGTATTCTTTAATAGCATGGCAATGGTCATCGGACCAACACCGCCGGGAA
>CAZPWZ010000517.1:0-2360 GCA_964590675.1 uncultured Draconibacterium sp. | reverse complement strand
ATCCGGTTTGATTTTGAAGGCCGCAAAGCATCCATGACCGAGGTTCATAACATCTACGGTCTTGAAATGTCGCGTGCCACCTTCGAAGGAACAAAAAAACTGATGAACGGCAAGCGTCCTTTCGTACTAACACGCGCCGGCTTTGCCGGGATTCAGCGTTATTCAGCCATCTGGACCGGCGACAATGAGGCCACCGACGACCACATGATCCTCTCGGCACGCATGGTGACCGGACTGGGACTATCCGGCGTATCCTTTACCGGGGCCGATGTTGGCGGATTCATTGGGAATCCAACAGAGCAGCTCTACGCAAGGTGGATGTCGCTTGGCGTGTACACCCCGTTTTTCAGAACTCATTCGGTATGGGACAGCAAAAGCAAGGAGCCCTGGTCGTTCGGGCCGAACATTGAAAAGATAGTCAAAGATATGATCGTTCAGCGTTACCGCATGCTGCCTTACATCTACTCGGCATTCCATGAATCGACCCTGAGCGGCCTCCCGGTTGCGCGCAGCCTTGCGATCAATTATACCTTTGATGAGAAAGTTTACTGGTGGAAATACCAGAACCAGTATCTCTTCGGCGACAACCTCCTCGTCGCTCCCGTTTCCTGCAACCAGGGTGCTGCTAAAGTATACCTGCCCGAAGGAGGATGGTACAGGCTCAGCACCGGCGAATTTTACAAGGGACGGAGTGAAGTGACCGTTGACGCACCACTCAATGACCTCCCTGTTTTCGTAAAGGCATCGGGTATCCTCCCGTTACAGTCTGACATTCAGTATACAGACCAGAAACCCTCACCTGCCCTGGAATTACATGTTTACAGCGGAACATTGCCAAACAGCTTTACCTATTACGAAGATGACGGATCCACCTACCAGTTTGAACAAAACCAATACTACAAGCGGAGCTTCCTTTTCGAGCCGGGAAAAAAATTGTTGACCATCACAAAACCCGAGGGGAATTTCGCATCAAAGTTCACCACCTTCACCATGGTTTTTCACTCCTTTGATGAAATTCTCACCATCAGAGTCAATGGCAAGGACTATTCCCTGAAGCTCAAGACTGCGACAACACGAACGGTCGACATACCGGTAAGCAATGAATCCATGGTTATCAGTTATCATTGAAATTTCCTGTGAACCTATGAAAAAAAATATCCTCCGGATGATCATCCTGGCCCTGGTCATCACCTCATGCACCGATAATCACTTCATTACCGATAAAGCCTACCGCGAAAAGGTAGAAAAGCAGTTTGAGATCCAGAAAGATCTGGCGCAGCATCGTTCGGAACAACTCTTCGGCATCTTTGAGCAAAAACTGACGACCCGTGAAAGGGAGGCCATGAAATTCCTTTATGCCTACAGTTCATTGAGCGATCTGGCCGATTATGACGGGAGTTTTTTCCTGCAGCATGTGCGCACCGCGTTTGCCGCAAGGGATACGTTCAGCTGGGGTAAAACAGTGCCTGAAAACATCTTCCGTCATTTTGTATTGCCTGTTCGCGTAAACAATGAGAATCTCGATTCCTCGCGTTGGGTTTTCTTCATGGAACTGAAAGACCGCATCAAAAAGCTTCCCATGAAGGAGGCTGTGCTGGAGGTCAACCATTGGTGCCACGAAAAGGTGACCTACCGCGGATCGGACGGGAGGACCTCCTCTCCCCTTGCATCGGTCAGGACTGCCTATGGCCGGTGCGGTGAAGAATCGACCTTTACCGTGGCAGCATTACGGTCGGTGGGTATTCCTGCCCGCCAGTGCTATACCCCGCGCTGGGCTCACAGTGATGATAATCATGCCTGGGTCGAAGTTTGGGTCGACGGTCAATGGCACTTCATCGGCGCCTGCGAACCGGAAGCCGATCTCGACCTGGCCTGGTTCACAGCCCCGGCCAGGCGGGCCATGCTCGTCAATACGACTGTGTTTGGCGATTATGAAGGCCCCGAAGAGGTCTTGCAAAAGGATCCCCTCTTTACCAGGATCAATGTGCTTGGCAATTATGCCCCGGTGAAAAAAGTGGCAGCAAAGGTTATTGACAGGGACAGTAAAGCGGTGGACAGTGCGACGGTCGAATTTCAACTTTATAACTATGCCGAGTTTTATCCGCTGTTTAAAACGGCAACCTCCAAAGATGGATATTGTTCTTTTACAACCGGTTATGGAGATCTGCTTGTATGGGCTGCCAAAGATGGCAAATACGGATTTCAGAAACTGGATGTCCGGAAAGCCGATACCGTAACCGTAACGCTTGACCTGGAGGCCGGGACGGAATTCAGCGCCGAACTCGATCTGGTCCCCCCGGCTGTTGCACCGGTAACCGCTTCAGTAAGCGATTCGGCAAAGAAAAGAAACAGCGACAGGC
>CAZPWZ010000516.1:0-2364 GCA_964590675.1 uncultured Draconibacterium sp. | reverse complement strand
CCGTTTCACCCGGCAGTACGTGTTCCGGGATGCCCGAAAAAGCCGCCGTGGCCGGTAAAACAATACCGTCATCCACAACGAGGCTGGTCATATATGGAACGTTATTATAGGCTGTCACCACAAGGCGGACAGTGTCGTCGGGGGTGGTCAGCGGTGGAAATGAAAGCGCCAGTGAGTTATTCATGAAAACTCCGGTTGCAAGAATGGTATCGGCAAGGGTAAGTGTGCCCCGGGCGCCATCAACGGGAGATGTCATGGAGAACAGGGAATCGCCTACCATCAGCGTGGTGCCATGGATTACTGTGAGCAATTCCGGAGCAGCGGTTCTGACCATCACGGTCGGATCTCCGAAAATTGTCCAGGTGTCCGCCATATTCCTGCCTTCGGTGCCGTAGGTATCAATCATCTTCATGCATCCGTTGATCGACAGTCCGGCAAAAGTTCTCTTAATGTTGGTCGAATCTGATTCGATCAGGATGTCGGTCATTGCATCCTGTCCCTCCATGGGTGAATTCCAGCTTTGGTTGATGGTCGATCCAAGGAATGCGATCGCACCCGTTGGCTCTCCACTTTGCGTTGCCCGCATCCAGGCCTCTGCAAAGCAGGGTCCGCCGGTCATAAATTCGCCATTCACGCAGGCTACCGACCATATGAATGGAAGCATCCCCGGGTTAGTCAGCTGGTTTACGTTTGTATTGCTGAATCCCGATGATCCCCAGGAGGTCTTGCTCCCGTGACCCGTGTACAGGATCAGGCTCGATCCGTTGTTGACTTCTGTTGCCACCATGGAAGGAGTGGGATTTCCTGTGGCATCATTGCCTCCCTGCGATCCATCAAACAACTCCGGATTCCAGGTATAAGTGTAGTTCAGCAATTTGGTCTGCTGGTTGCGTATATGCTGGTAATCCATCTCACCGTCATCACCCGGACCCTGATCCGACGCAATGCCAATGACACTGGTATACCAATCGTCGGTCAGGAACTGCGGGTTTTGTTCATAGTCAAGGGTACGTGTCACCTGCGTTTCCACCTGCGCCACATTTTCAGCAGAAAAGCGACCGATAAAGACATCGGCATAATGATCGTTCCCGACAACATAACCATAGGCATTGTCGGAAGGTCCGCCTAATCCGCTCCCGGTATTGGTTGGGATCTGCGGGCCGTCGCCTACCAGCAGGACATGCGTGAGACCTTTGGTATTGTAGTAATCTGCAATAAATGTTTTGATCTGCGCTGCTGTCGTACCAACTGAATCTTTATCGATCAATTCGGTCTGGTAACCTTCAGAACGCTTCCAGTTAACGAAAGGTTGCATGGCATCCATAAAGGTTCCGTAACAAATAACCAGCAGGTTTCCGTACTCGGAAAGCGGGGTATAGGTCATCGCATCGAAATTGCTGAACTGATTCCTGTAAACGGAGAGGAAATCGGCAGGGACCTGCTTAACGCCAACAGGTTGAGCCAATGTGTTCGTCCCGGTCTCGCTGGTTTTGTAAAGTTCAACCGTCATGTCGTGGTAAACACGCAATACCCTGGTAACGGGATTATACTGGAAAGGATAAACGATCATGGTTTGACCGCGGACATCCCGGATGATGTATGGTTCACGGGTATCACACATGGTGCCCGGATAAAACTTATCCAGGGTATAAACATTTCCGTAAAAGAATGGAACAATGGATGGGTCTTTATCTCTCATGATCACCCCCTTTGAAGGTGCAACTGAAATGCCGGGATAATCCGTGAAACTGGAAGAAAGAACACGGATACCCATTCCGGCCATGTCTGGAATTACCAGCGAAGCGGTCATTTTGGGTAAATCGGGAGCCCCGGCCTCAAGAATGGGGGTCGAATTGCCAACTTCAACTGAAAATGCCGTTCCATTGGGGGTTTGAACTTCACGAAGGAAAAATCCCTCAAGTGTCAATTGAACGACTGAACGATCGATGGTAGAGGATACCATCGTGACCTTCGCGGGCGCCGGAACCGAAGATCCGATTTCCATCCAGGTACTGCCGAATCCGATCAAGGACCAACTGAGAAGAAGGAATGAAATGAAAATTTTTCGCATGGGGCTCTGTTATTAATTCAGTGAATGATACTTGCTGATATATGCCTAACAAAGATACAAATCTTTTTAATATGTTAGGTTCATCAATCAGTTTATTTTATTCTTCAGCCATTTGAGTCTGAAAAAAAAGCAAACGCATTAACTCAGTAAATCAATCAAGTTTAATCTGCCGGAGATGGATTTTCCGGATATTGTATACAGGATACCACGTAGCAAGCAGCCCTATGGTCATGACTGTAAAGAAAACAAGGACAAAATCGGCCACCTGCATATTCACCGGGTAAGCGCTGACA
>CAZPWZ010000515.1:0-2374 GCA_964590675.1 uncultured Draconibacterium sp. | reverse complement strand
GCTCCCCCTAGTGCCCGTTTAACAGGCCGAAGCGCCCAACCTTGCTAATGTTAATTTGCTTCTTAACCTTTATGGGCAGCGGGATGAACATGTTCTCGAGCGTGGGGATTGGGTCGTTTTACGATATTTTCGTGGAAATTGCCCATGAATTTGCCGAACGGTTCAGTTTGCCCGGAATTGATCAGCTGATGGAGGCAAAACCGCTCTTTTTCGTGGTTACCGGGATTTGTTATGCCGGATCGGTGATCGGTGCCATCCTGATGATGCGGCTGAAAAAGGCAGGATTCCATGTTTATACGATCTGTCAGATCCTGCTGGTCATCGCCCCCATGTACTTCATGCATCTATCCACTCCGGGCATACCCGACCTGCTCTTCTCGGGCCTGTTCATTATGCTTTACAGCATGAACCTGAAATATATGACCTGATCCATGGACGAAGGCATACAACCTGTTAAGGTAAAACCAGTCAGAGTAAAGCCAGCCAAAGATGGTCCGGTCGCATCCAGGCCTGTTTTTCTTACCTTAGTCTGCCTCTTCTCCTTTGTTTTCTTCGCGATCATGTCCTTGCTTTTCTTTGCCGGAATCTTCTGGTCGAAATGGATCACCAGTGTAACCAATCAATACGCGCCGCCCGGGCTCTATGCCTTATCAACCATAAGGCTCATATTCACCGGCGGCTTCCTGCTCCACGCGCTGGCGCTAACCGGAAGCATCCTGATGTGGAACCTGAGAAAAGCGGGATATTACCTGGTTGCACTTTCATGCATCCTCATCGCATCATTCCAGCTCATTCAGCCGCAGATCGCTGTCACCACCACGGCAGTGTATATTTTACTCCTCCTGATGTTCGGGATTTTCTTCAGGCGGTTGCACTAAACCCCGGACAAAACATATATTTGCAGCAAAATGAAATGGTTGAATTGCCTATAATCAAATATATCCGGATTAGATGTTAACAATTGTTAATTTATTATTAAATTTTTATTAATTTCTTTTTGGTTTAGATGAAAGTATTGCTTAAAATTGCAACGTAAATCATCCATCATTGGAAATTTATCACCATATATATAGCCCATGGATGGTGGGAATAGCGCCACCTTTTCAAAGTTCTTTTATTACATCACTGATTATTAACACATTTACTAACAAAAATCAAACTGTATGAGAAAATTTACGATTTTCCTTGCCCTTATGCTTTTCATAGGGTTGCAAGTTGCCCATGCCCAGCGTACAATTACGGGCAAGGTCACGAGTTCTGATGATGGCTCCGGAATCCCGGGAGCAACCGTCCTCGTTAAAGGCACTGCTGTCGGAGCAATCACCGACATTGACGGGAACTTCTCCCTCAATGTGCCAAAGGATAAGAATGCGATCCTCGTATCGTATGTTGGTATGACAACCCAGGAAATAGAGCTGGGAACCGACAATGTAGTAAATGTCACTTTGCAGCCCAGTGTTCAGGAACTGGAGGGGGTTGTCGTTACAGCCCTCGGTGTAACCCGCGAAAAGAAAGCGCTGGGTTATTCGGTGCAGGATGTTAAAGGCGGTCAGCTGCAAACCGACGGGGGCGCCAATGTAATCAACCAGCTTTCCGGTCGTATTGCAGGGGTGCAGGTTACTTCGGCATCAGGGAACATGGGAGGTTCTTCCCGTATCCTTATCCGCGGTATCAACTCGATTTCCGGAAATAACCAGCAATTGTTCGTGGTCGACGGAACCATCCTCGACAACAGCGATTTCAATACGACCAATACTGCCCGTGGTGCCGGTGGTTATGACTATGGTAACATGGCCCAGGATATCAATCCTGACGACATCGCCTCGATCTCCGTTCTGAAAGGCGCAAATGCCGCCGCTCTTTACGGTTCGCGCGCTGCCAACGGCGTTATCCTGATCACCACCAAAAAAGGTTCCCAGCAAAAAGGAAAAACCATCGGTGTTGAATTCTCAACCGGTCTGAATTTCGAACAGGTTGCATACCTGCCCGAATATCAGAATGATTATGGTGGAGGTAATGGTGGACTCGATGCTACCTGGGAAGTAAAAACCTATACCGACAATTCAGGATATTATAAAGTTCCCGGTGTTGATGGCGATGGCAATCCATACCAGTCATTCGACCTTGGAATGGACTATGGCATTGATGAAAGCTTTGGCCCGGCCTATGCCACCACCGCAGGTAAATACCTCGAAGGCTACGGAATCGACCTTACAGGCACCTCATATGCCAACCAACCGCTGTACTATCGTCCCTATAACAGCTTTGATTCATGGGATACCGAAAACTACGGCAAATCAATTGAGTGGAAAGCCCCTACACATGATGTCAAGGACTTTTTCAAAACAGGTATTGGCTGGACAAACAATGTTGC
>CAZPWZ010000514.1:0-2376 GCA_964590675.1 uncultured Draconibacterium sp. | reverse complement strand
GCGCGCGCCACAGGTGTAAGCTTCATGACTTTCTGACCCTGATTCATGCAACTCGGAAACAGGCTCTTCCTGCTCAGCCTCATCTATAAGGCCACCGAGTTCATCATCGATGGCTGCCAGTTCATGCTCATCTTCAACCGTATCATCAAATTTTGACAGTTCTTCTATTTTCGGCAATGGCATTCTGGGAGCAGTTGCTTTTGGCATTACCACCCTGGGCGTTGGGGTTGCACCTGGCAATATTGCCGGCTGTTCCGCTTTTTTGGGAAGTTCAGCGATCCTTTTAATGCACCTTGGATAAGAAGGCATGCCATCGGACTGGAAAATCTTAAAAAGTTCGATATGAAATGAAAAATGCTCCCGGCCGATATACTCATAGATCATTTTCTGATGCGGATCTTCGATATAATCTTTCACTTTCGCAGCCTTCATCAGCGGGAGGGTAACAAAATCAGTAACAACCCGGTCCAGATCATCATCGTATTTACGAATCTGGCGCTTTTCCGACTTCAGGGTAATCTCCTTGTCCTTTTTATATTTCTTGTCGGTCATAAAAAAAGAGGCACGGTCACAATGAAACAGCTCAGCCGATTCCATCAGGATATGATGAAAATCAAGGAAAGTTTGATTCGGTTGAATTTCAATTTCCCTGAGAAATCCGTCATGCTCTTCGCAGGTAATTCGAAAACGGTAAATCAACATGGTTTTTCCAGGTATTAATCCGGGTCAAAAATATAAAATTCCGATAACAAAATTCAAAAAAGGTTCAGGTATCTCTCCTGTTCAGTCCAAGTTTTTCGCCCTCTCGGATCATAAGCTGGAATGCTGCATCATAATCATTGGGAATAATGCCTTCGAGGATAGCTTCAGTGATGGCATCCTTGATGATCCCCACCGATTTTGAGGGAGGGATCCCGAATGTTTGCATGATTACCTCCCCGGTGATGGGTGGCTGCCAGTTGCGCAGCTGATCCTTTTCTTCAATTTCCTTGAGTTTCTGCCTGACCACATTGAAGTTGCTGATGAAACGCTTCACTTTGTGGGGATTTTTTGAAGTTATATCCGCATTGCAGAGCAGCATCAGGTCATCGATGTCATCACCCGCCTCAAAAAGAAGCCGGCGGACTGCCGAGTCCGTCACCACATCTTCGGCAAGTACGATCGGCCTGAGATGCAGCAGCACCAGCTTTTCAACATATTTCATCTTATCATTCAGCGGCAGCTTCAGTTTCCTGAAAATGTGGGGAACCATTTTTGCTCCCCGGAATTCATGGGCATGAAAGGTCCATCCGGTTCCCTGGATGAATTTTTTCGTCAGCGGCTTTGCAATATCATGGAGAATCGCCGCCCACCTGAGCCAAAGGTTGCCTGAAACCGCCGCTACATTGTCGAGCACCGCCAGGGTGTGGTAGAAATTGTCCTTATGCCCTTTTCCTTCGATGATTTCAGCCCCTTTCAGTTCACAGAATTCAGGGAATATCAGCTTGAGAATACCCGTCTCATCAAGCAGTTTGAATCCCCTGGATGGAACCTGCGACTGGATGATCAGGTTAAATTCATCGGATACCCTTTCCATGGAGACGATGGAAATCCGTTCGGCATTCCGCCGTATGGCATCAAGGCAGGCTGGCTCGATGGTAAAATCGAGCTGACTGGCAAAACGAATGGCACGCATCATGCGCAACGGATCATCTGAAAAGGTGATATCGGGATCGAGTGGTGTCCTGATGACTTTATCTTTCAAATCCCTGATGCCGTTGAATGGATCGACCAGATGGCCATAGCTGGCAGCAGTCAGGTCGAGGGCCATCGCGTTGATGGTAAAGTCGCGGCGATTCTGATCATCTTCGAGGGTTCCGTCCTCAACGATCGGTTTCCGGGAATTGCGCCTGTATGATTCTTTGCGTGCACCGACAAATTCAATTTTCCAGCCATGAAAATTCAGCATGGCAGTTCCAAAATTCTTGAAAAATTTTACCGGGATGTCGCCTTCAAGTTTCGCAGCAACCTGGTGTGCGAAATCGATCCCGCTTCCAAGGACAACAATATCAATATCCTGCTTATTGTCACGCCGGAGAAGGAGATCCCTCACAAAGCCCCCAATTACAAATGCCTGCAGATGCATCTCTTCCGCAACCTGGGAGATAACAGTAAAGATGGGATGTGAAAGATGATGTTTCAATATTGATTGATTGATTGATTGATTGATTGATTGATTGGTTGATGGATTGTCTGCCCTTTTGCGTTTTTGCAAAAGTAATGAATACTATATGAAAAACAGGGGAAAAATGTTCTTAAATAGTATTGTGATTTTCGGGCGGAGTCGTATCTTTGGAGCCCAATTGTGAAAAAATTAACTATAATTAAATAAACTAC
>CAZPWZ010000513.1:0-2378 GCA_964590675.1 uncultured Draconibacterium sp. | reverse complement strand
TACCCTTCGATGAGATTTTTCAAATCAAGGGTCTCCGATTCCTGGATCAGCGGAAAGACAATGTAAATCTGCCTTCCCTCCCGAATTTTGGTCCGGATAAAATTAAAGACCTTGGCCTGATCGGGCTCATAAACATGTTTGGTAATTATCGATTTGCGTCCCGGAGGCATTTCATCAATAATGGAAGTATCGAGGTCACCATACAGCGTCATGGCCAGCGTGCGCGGAATAGGTGTTGCGGTCATAACAAGAACATGCGGGGTAATGATGTTCTTCTCCCATAACTTAGCCCGCTGGACTACGCCAAAGCGATGCTGCTCATCGATCACCACCAGACCGAGATGCTTGAACTTAACGGCCTCCTCCAGCAGGGCATGAGTTCCAATGAGAACCTGCAACTGCCCGTTTTGAAGTTCTTCAATAATTTCCCTTCGCTCATTTGGCTTCGTCGAACCGGTTAGCAGTTTCAGATTCACATTCAATCCTGTAAGCATCTTTGAAATAGTGCTAAAATGCTGTTTTGCCAGTATTTCCGTCGGTGCCATCAGGCAACCCTGAAAGCTATTATCCAGCGCTATCAGCATGGTCATCAATGCCACCAGGGTTTTTCCGCTCCCCACATCGCCCTGGAGCAACCGGTTCATCTGGTTGCCCGAACCCAGGTCAGACCTGATCTCCTTGATAACGCGCTTTTGGGCATTAGTTAATTCGAATGTAAGATGATTATGATAGAATTGATTAACATAATCACCAACCTTGATGAATTTATGACCTTCATGCTTTTGCAACCTGGCCGATCGTTGCTTTGCAAGTCGCAGCTGAATGAAGAACAGTTCTTCAAATTTTAGACGGGTCTGGGCACGCTTAAGCAATTCAGGAGTCCTGGGGTAATGGACATTGAGAAATGCCTCCTTACGGTTGATCAGCCTCAGATTCCTGAGGATGTCAGGTGTCAGGTTCTCAGTGACTGTGAAATGTTCATGCAGTATAAGATTTTTCATGAGTTTCCCGATGCCCTTTGACTCCAATCCCTTTGCCTTGAGCTTCTCCGTTGAATTATAAACCGGACGGATTATTTCACTTAAAGGCAAAGGCTCAATTGAAGGTATCTCAAGTTCCGGATGTGAAATATTCCATCGTCCGTTAAACAAGCTTGGCTTTCCGAAGATGACATATTCCTGTTGTGCTGAAAGCATGTCGGAGACCCACTTGATCCCCTGGAACCAAACCAGGTCAATTTCACCGCTTTCGTCGCGCACCGTGGCCACGAGCCGCTGATGTCGAAGTGCACCAATGGTTTGAACCCTGACCAATTTTGCTTTCAGCTGAATGTATGATGACTCATCACGGATATCGGCAATCCGGTAGAACTGACTCCGGTCCACATAGCGATATGGAAAAAATGTAAGCAGTTCTCCAAAGGAGAAAATATGCAACTCGTTTTTCAGCAATTCTGCTCTTGCCGGTCCAACGCCTTTAAGAAATTCAATAGGAGTTTCGAGGAATGAAATTGACATGTTGTTGCATCACACAGCGCAAAACAAAAGTAGGAAAATTGCACCAGCTGGAGGTAAAAGAGAAGATAAAAAAAGCTGCTTCATTTCCGGAGGCAGCTTTTGATATTGTCATCCTGCAGTCTGGCGCAGGGGCATGGTTAGTACTCCCAGAGGTTCGATTCAAATTCAAACAGGTTATTCTTTGCTTTCTCCGCCTCAAGCAAGGCATCTACACCGGTTGAATACTCAATGATGGAACGATCATACACATTCTCCTCTTTATAAACATAACTTGAAAACATGCGTTTCATGAACACATCATCATACGTCATTCGACCGGCAGAACCATTTTTCAGGTTAAACATTTCATTCTTGGCAAACAAGTTGCGGCATTCCGGGAAATAGATCCAAAACAGGTTTTTCTCAAAACGCTTTTCACCGGTGTTTTTATCGATTTCATCCACAACAGGGCATATGCCCAGAATCCGAACCTCAACAACCGAACGCTGCCTGTCAAAATAAAAATCTTCCTTGATTTTTAACTTTTTAACATTGGCAGGATCGAATTCTGTTTTGATTACAGTATCATACATAATATCAGGGTTGTCGGCACGCGGCAACCTGACAGAGTCGCTACGCTCCATTTTATCCATCAACTCCTTATAAGTCAGGGGCACCAAAAACTGATCTGATTCACTGGAATAAGCTGTCACAGTCCCTTCCCTCAATCCATCCATAATAATTGTAACGAAACTCCGCCAATTGTTCTGTGGTTTCTCAGGGAAATAAAATGGCTGGTTCATTTTTTCACGAAGGTCCAACACCCTCCATATCCTGCGTGTCCAGACGATATCGGCTTCCCGGAGATACGGGTAAGGGATA
>CAZPWZ010000512.1:0-2379 GCA_964590675.1 uncultured Draconibacterium sp. | reverse complement strand
GCTTGATGTGGCATAGGAAACAAATGAACTGGGTTGATCAATGCTGGTCATTGCCAAGGCAGGAACACCGGAAGAATAGGTTGATCCATTATAAGAAAAAGCCTTGTAATAGTATGTGGTTCCGCCAGTTAAACCTGAATGGCTGACCGGGGACGTTATTCCGTTATACAACAGGGTTCCTCCGGCGAATGAACCGTTTACAGGTGGAGGAGTTCCGGCAGGTGCAGCAAAGGAACCTGTTGTATTCCATACAATCACAACCGGATCCCCTGAAGGATTTAAATTAAATGGAATATTGATGTGCCTTGAACTTACTACGCCTGGTATCAATCCCGTAGGGTTGATAACGCCAAGCGGGGTGCCTGCAAATTCATCGGCTCCCACATCGGGCGTGGTAGATCTTGGATGGCCGTCAATGTCATCGGTGATTGCCGGCGTTGTGACCGGGACACCTCCATTTTGGCATAAGTTAGGCACAGAGGTGTTCATATGCAGGTTATAGGGAGCCACGGTCGAATTCAATAGCGGAGAATTCTCAGAAAAGGATAATGCGTCCCTGGGGGAAACCCTTGCCTGGTAATCAGCAAATGTGAGGTCTGAGTTGGTTCCGTCATAGAACACCAGCCTGTTGGCGGCCGGAGTACCTGCATAAAAATTATTGGCATTGGATGATGTTGCATAGTAAACCGGGTTATAAACTCCCGACCAGCGGTACGCTACCGTGGCTCCGCCTGATGTACCCGGGATTGAGGTGTTCATGATCACATTGTTCCGAAGATCGGCCATCGTGGTGGCGCCTGTTTTATAAATACCCGAGGTGCCGAAAGTAGCAGCAGTGCTTGATGCGTTCAGGAAAACAGTATTGTAATATGCACCAACTTTTGTTCCGCCTTCAATACGGATCCCGCTGACAGCCGTAAGGCTGGCAGATGCCGGCGTCTTCAGATCAGAGATAAAGTTGTTGTAAACATTCTCTTCCGTTCCGCTTAAAATATGGATACCATTTACAATCCCGGCTGCATCCAGGACCTGCAGGTTGAAAACCTGGTTGTTGTATATATTGCTGGTACTGCCGTTGCTGAAGCGTATACCGGAAATGGTTCCGCTTCCCGCCGGTGTATGGAGTGTCAGGTTATATATCGTGTTATTGTAACATTGCCGTGTGGCGGTCGGAAGAATATCCGTTGAAATCCCGCAGAGAAGATTGCCTGCATGTGTGGAGGTTCCGGTAATGTTCAGGTCATAGATCAGGTTATTATGGATCGATTCTGAAGTTTGAAGGCTTTGACCCGAATAGATCCCATAGAGGTTTGAGGCTGTTGAAACAACGCCCGAAGTGATAATATTGTTGGAATAGATCTGGTTGTCATGGATGTTCACGTTCTGGTAGTTGATGTTGGAGATGCCATAGAAACTACCCGGACCTGTTTTGGTGTTGTTGAATATGAGGTTACCATAGATGTTATTATAGGTCCCTCCGCCACCGCCAAGGCTGATCATTGATATATTTCCGTTCCCAGCTGTAATACCTGTAAATGTATTGGCATAGATATTCAAATTGGTCGGACCAGCGGTGCCACCGTAAATACCGTTAAAACTTCCTGCTCCGGTTATATTGCAATTCTGTATCAGGTTGTGATGCACTTCAGTAGTATATCCAGCAGCGCCGGCGCCATATAGGTCAATACCATAGTTTGAGCTGGTTGCTGATGCATTGCTGATACTGATCGTATTATGATGAATATCAGCGTTATTACTGACACGGGGTGTTATAGCGATCATTGACCCTAAGGCATTGTTTCCTGAAATGGTATTATAAACAATCTTCAGATTTGTCTGATAATTGGCCCAGATGCCATAGCATATGCTATTGTTGCTGACATTTTGTATGATGGTATTTCCTGATCCTTCAATCCCGATCTCGGTGTTCTGGTCAAAGGAGGTTTGGCCCGGGAGGTTGTCATTATATCCGTTCAGATTAAATCCTTTGAAAACGTTTGTAATTGTGTTGCTGTAGAACTTACAGTTATTAGAATAATCGGTTAAAGTATATAGCGTGCCAACAGCGGCCGGGGAGGTTGTAGTTGAAATATGGTTCCCTGAATAGATAGCGGATGATGCAATATTTGAAGGATTCAGCGAGATACTGCAATTCCTGATGGTAATGTACTGGCAGCCATCAACCGGGAAGGTATTTCTTGCCTTCACCATGGCAAATCCAAATTCCATCTGGGTTGTGGCGTTGGTATTCGCAGGGCTTTCCATCAGGTCGATTCCGTCAAAGGTGATATAGTCGCCTCCAGCCATCACGATAATACCGTCAACGTTGGTGTTGGTTCCGATACCCGCTATGATCACCGGGTTGGCACCTGACCCACT
>CAZPWZ010000511.1:0-2380 GCA_964590675.1 uncultured Draconibacterium sp. | reverse complement strand
AAAACCCATACTCCCGGAATTGTCAAACTTTGGGAGTCCCCCGGCAAAGCCGGGGGTTTACCTAAAAGAAATTAACAAGTTTACATCCCCCCTCACCCTAACCCTCTCCCGCAAGGGGAGAGGGGACTCTTTTTCTTTCCCCTCCCTTGAGGGGAGGGGATGTAGGGGAGGGTGAATTATGTCAATTTATTTTTTTCGTTCACTATAGTTATCCGGATTCCAGGTTCATAAACGTTTATGAGAAACTGAAGACCGGTTAGGTCTTATCTCTTTTCAATTTGGGCAAACGATAGGGTTGTGCAATCCCGCAGGAATAACAGGTACGCTCATACCAGTGCATTTGAGCATGGCATCCGGGACAGCGCCATCGTTCCTCCTGTTCAACCATCCATTCTTCAGCCCCAATTTCCCGCAAATGGGTGAGATTTTCAAGGACCTCCGCATGGTGACGCATGCCGTCATTGTTAAAATCAGTGATCAGGTGGCAGGGGAAATCTGAGCAGTCGGCACATCGGGTAACTCCGGGCCTGTCTTCAGCGCAGTGCCGAATCTTACAATCCCGGCAATAGGGTGTAAGCGAGCCCCCACCAAGGCATCCGTCGCAGTGACTATCGTCTTCCGGCATATTCCATACTTTCAAGATCTCCTCAAGACGTTGAGGATTGTTGTCTCGTCTGGCCCGATAGAGAGCACAAGCCCCACAGTACAGACCGCAGACGGCCGCTAAAGGCTCTTTCATCGTTATGTCTCCTTTTCAGTTCGAAAATAGATCATCACCCAACGAGCCTATTTTCATGTTTGGTGGTGCCACGCCCCAAAAGGCGGGGCATGGCGGTTCTGATATCAACCTACCCACCGGGATTATTCCTTCTTTACTCCTTCTATTCTCCTGGCCCCGGTCTTCTCTATTTTTTAACTCTCGCCATGAAGAGGATAGTCTTATCAATTTTCAAATGGCCCCTTTCAAAGGCACACGTACCCGCAAGGCGGTAAAGAAATTGATGATGGCAATAACCGCCCCGAACAAGAAAACGTATTGAAAGCCGAAGGCATTCCAGATGAGGCCGCCCACCAAGGCCGACGAAATTGAAAAAACATGGTCAATGGTCACCGCGGCGGTGAGCGCCGGCTGGATGTGATCGGGCTGTTTGGAAATCTTCTTGAGATAAGTTGCCCGGGCCATGCTCACGGAAAAAATCATCTGGTCAATCAGAAAACAAAGGCATACCAGGTAAAAAGCGAGATTGGCAGAAAACATGAATTTGGAAAACCCATACCCGAAGCAAACGAATGTCAGGATTACCGCTTCGGCGGCCAGCACAAACCGTTCCCCCATTTTGTCTATGGTCCAGCCGAGTAAGGGCTGAAAGAGAATTCCGATCACACCGCCGATGGTGAAAAGCGTGGCCATGATCTGCGTTGGCTGTCCGAAAACACTAACCAGCACCCAGGGGGCGAAGGTAATAAAGAGTTGCTTGCGCGCCCCGGAGATAATGTTCAAGATGTAGTAGAGCCGATACTCCTTATGGAATTGCAGAAAGCGGCGCTTTTTCACCACCGGTTCTGGTTTCATGGCAAACAACAGGGCCGCGGCAACGATCAGGAGACAAGAAGCCAGGGCAAAGGTGTGCTTGAAAGAGAATCCGAGATATTTGAATCCCAGGAAGACAATGAAACTGCCGATAATGGCCGCGAAGTTACGAATGGCATTGAGTTGCCCAAGCCGGCGACCATCCTGGCCCTCTTGAGCCAGTTCCATGCCTATGGTCGAAGCAATGGGCATATAAAGATGCTGCCCCAGACTCAGGATGAACAACCAGGGCAGCATCATCCTATAACTGCTGGAGGCAAACCCAAGCAACAACGAACCGACCGCGCCAAAAATCATGGCTGCCACTCCCAGGCGGCGGGAACACAGGATCCACAAGGCGGCGGAAACAAACACTACCAAAAACCCCGGTAGCTCGCGCGGAAATTCGAGGAAGGAACGCTGAAAACCGGTCAGTTGAAACTTGAATTCAAGAAAATTATTGAAGGTTGAATCAATCATGCTGAATCCCATGCCCAGAGCCAACGCGGCTGTGGCAAACAGCAACAGTTCGCGTGGGGAGGTCTTGATACGGGTGAGGATATTCATGATTGTTTTCTATCAAGGGGGATGGGTTAAAAAAGTTCGAAGTTCGGAGTTAATGGAAAAAATCTGATTATTTTCTTATCACTCCGAACTCCGAACTAACAACTCCGAACTAACCGCTCCGGACTCATCACTCAGAACTTAACAGGTCTTTCATCCGGTAGTATTCAAAGGTATTCTTTAAGGCCACCGCCCCCCGTTCAATGGTCGGGAAAGTGGGGATGCCTTTCCCCTGGAATTTACCCA
>CAZPWZ010000510.1:0-2392 GCA_964590675.1 uncultured Draconibacterium sp. | reverse complement strand
AATTTTTCCGACCTTACTGAAGGTAAAAAAGCTCACGGGGCATTGTAGGAAGTTGAATTCAGAGTCAGGGAGGCCGAAAAAATATCTAGTGTAGGATATTATGAAATTGATCTGAAGACAAACCGATCAAACTGGTCTGACGAAACATTCAGAATTTTCGGGATGAATCCTGAAAAAGAAAAAGAGCCGGATCTGGATACAATTCTTGGCATGGTCTTCCCGGATGATCTTGGCATGCTGCAGGAAACCTATGAAAGATGCTTCAGGGAGAAGCGTGTGTTTGACCTGGTTTACCGGCTTTGTGCAAAGGACAATGTGCTGAGGTATGTGCATAGTATCGGCAATCTTAAGTTTGACTCAGAGGGCCTGCCGGCAATTATGTTCGGCACTTACCAGGACGTTACCGAAAGGAAATTAACAGAAAAACGGCTCACTGAAAGTGAGGAAAAATTCAGAACAGCTTTTTATCTCAGCCCCGATCTGATCAGTATCACAAGACTATCTGACGGACTATATGTTGATGTGAATCATGCTTTTATATCAAAATCAGGGTATACCAGGGATGAACTTATCGGCCATACGGCCCTGGAATTAAACATCTGGGCCTATCCGGGAGACAGACAAGCCCTTGCTTCATCGCTAAAGAAACAAGGGTTTGCCGAAAAAATGGAGGCAACTTTCAGGCTGAAAGACGGAAGTACAATTACCGGCCTCATGTCGGCAGGTTTGCTTGAAATAAGCGGAGAAAAGCATTTGCTGGCTTTTACAAGGGATATCACTGAACGGAAAAAGATTGAAACATCGCTTCGGAACAGTGAAGAATTATACAGGACGGTTGTCTCAGCTTCCAGCGATGGTATTATTCTTCAGGATAAGGATGGAATCATACTGACCTGGAATAAGACAGCAGAAAGGATTTTTGGTATTCCGGCAGATCAGGTTATTGGAAAAACTTCTTTAAGCCGGTCATTCAACACCTTTAAGGAAGACGGAACAGAATTCCCTTCGAATGAGCATCCCTCTTTGGTGACCCTTTCTACCGGAATGCCTGTTAAGAATGGCCAGATGAAAGTTTGTAAAAGTGCGGAAGAGATCACCTGGATCAATGTAAATACCAGTCCGGTATTTACAGATGACAAAGAAAAACCTGCCATGGTCGTTGTTGCGTTTTCTGATATCAGCCGGTTAAAACTGGCCCAGGAGGCACTTGTTGCTTCGGCAGAAGTTGCCAGGTCGATCCCCTCAGGGTTATTCATATACCGGTTTGCAGCCCCGGAGCAGTTGTATCTTATTGAATGTAACCCTTCTGCACTGGAAATTACAAGAATTGATTATGAAAAAAACATAGGAAAGGAATTTAATGAAACATGGACAGGTAAGAGTGCCGCCTTATTAAAAAAGAAGTACCTCAGTGTGATGGAAACATCAAAACCTTATCTCGGAACTGACATTTTGTATGAGGATGAAAGAATTTCGGGGATTTACAGGGTTTCAGCATTCAGAATCAACGAAAAGACGCTGGGAATTGCAATTGAAGATATTTCTGAATTAAAAATCACGGAAAACGAACTGATCAAAGCAAAGGTAAAGGCACAGGAAAAGGAAGCACTTCTGAGGACCATCATTGAGAATGCTCCTTTTGAAATTTGGGCCAGGGATACCAAACAGAAAGGAATTCTCGAAAACCAGCACTCTATCGATCATATCGGCAGTATTCTGGGTCGAAAACCTGACAATAACGGGGTATCGGATGAAGTTGCTGAAATGTGGAAATCGAATAATGAAAGGGTATTAAATGGCGAAATTCTGAATGAGGACTGCATCTACGAAATAGACGGAGAGAATATTGCCTATCAGCAGATTATTGCCCCACTGAGAAAAGGGAAAGTAATTGAAGGTATAGTCGGGTTCAATATCAATATCAATGAACGAAGGAAAGCCGAAGAAGAGATCCGCAAACTGAACGAAGAACTGGAGAACCGGGTTGAAGAACGGACCTTTGAGCTCAAGGTAGCAAACAAAGAACTTGAGGCTTTTGCATATACAGTTTCGCATGACCTTCGGGCTCCCCTGCGTGCCATTGACGGTTTTACCAATATTCTCAGGGAAGATTATGAAAAACTGCTGGATGCAGATGGAAAAAAGGTAATCGGGATCATCATTGAGAATACACGTCGAATGGGAACACTCATCGATGATTTACTTGCTTTCTCAAGGCTGAGCCGCTCTGAGATGAATCTTTCGGTAATTGACATGAATCAGCTGGTAATGCAGGTATATAACGAAGTTACCAATCCCGTTCACCGTGAGAAGATCAGGCTTATTTCAAAAAAATTGCCTTCGGTTGTTGCCGACAATTCACTGATTAAGCAGGTCTGGATTAATCTCATCT
>CAZPWZ010000509.1:0-2408 GCA_964590675.1 uncultured Draconibacterium sp. | reverse complement strand
TGAACCTGTTTCAATCAGGGCCGTGGCGATGATGGTGAGTGAGCCTCCGTTTTCGATCTGGCGTGCCGCGCCGAAGAAACGTTTGGGTTTCTGCAGTGCATTTGCCTCAACACCTCCTGAGAGTACCTTGCCGGAAGCAGGGGCTACCGTGTTGTAGGCACGTGCAAGCCGGGTGATCGAATCAAGCAGGATCACAACATCGTGACCGCATTCAACCAGGCGTTTTGCCTTTTCAAGAATGATGTTCGATATGCGCGCATGGCGTTCGGCCGGTTCATCAAAGGTGGATGATATCACTTCGGCTTTCACACTCCGCTGCATATCGGTAACCTCCTCGGGACGTTCATCGATCAAAAGGATAATCATATAAACATCGGGATGGTTGGCTGCTATGGCATTGGCGATCTCTTTCAGCAGTACCGTTTTACCGGTTTTGGGCTGGGCCACGATCAAACCGCGCTGACCGAAACCGATAGGTGCAAACATATCGATCACGCGGGTCGACATGCTTTCATTTTTATGGCCGGTCAGTTTGAATTTCTTCATCGGGAAGAGCGGGGTAAGGTAATCGAAAGGAATCCTGTCGCGCACCTCTTCCGGCTTACGGCCGTTGATAAGGTCAACCTTGATCAGCGGAAAATATTTTTCTCCCTCTTTCGGCGGACGAATGGTACCACGAACGGTATCGCCTGTTTTCAGTCCGAACAACTTGATCTGCGACTGCGAAACATAAATATCATCCGGAGAGTTCAGATAGTTGTAATCCGACGACCGGAGAAAACCATACCCGTCGGTCATAATTTCGAGTACCCCTTCGCTGGTGATGATTCCTTCAAATTCAAAAGTGTACTCTTCACGCTGGCGTTCCGGATATTTACGCGGGAATTCGCGGTGTTTGCGATCTTCGGCTACTGGCTGGGATGTTGCATCCGAAGCCAATACTGATCCGTTTACTTCACCTTCAACCGGCTCAGGAAAGCCATCCGGTTTCTGGATGACATCAACAGGATCGATGGGAACAAAAGGCTTATCATTGGGCTCATCAAAATCAAACCGTTCTTCCGGCGTATCAGGAAGGTCCGGCAATGTCATTTTCACCAAGGGTTCGACCGGGGACTTTTCCTGGTAAGGCCTGAATGGTTTGGCATCGCGGGGCGGGCGTTGCTCGCGCGGCGGGCGTTGATCCTGGGGAGCACGCGGCTCACGTGGCGGGCGCTGATCCTGGGGAGCACGTGGTTCGCGTGGTGGCAGGGGATCGCGTCGCTGACGCTGGTCCCTGGGTGGGCGCTGTTCGCGCGGGAGACGTGGTTCAGCCTGGGGCTGAAGATTGTTTTGATCGTCAGCAGGCACTGCATCAGGGGTCTCCTTAACATCGCGCTGCACCTTTGGGTCACGCGGTTCGCGGGGTTTATTTTCCATCTCCTTGCGCGGACGACCGCGGAATGGCTTGGATTGTTCTTTCTTTTCCTGGTTCAGGATTTCAGGTGTCGGATTGAGAGCCTGGTGATCGAGGATCTTGTAGATCAGATCCTGTTTTTCGAACTTGTCAACTTTGGGGATGTTGAATTGCCTTGCTATTTCTCTGATCTCCGACAGCTCTTTGCTGTCGAGGGAAATAATGTCATACATGATTTATGAATTTTAATTGATTGAATAGTCAATGTAAAAATGAACTATAGGTTTGAGGATAAAATTGAAATGGGTTGAAAATCAAACTAGAGATTGATCGTGGGGATTAAAATCGGTACAAAGATACATATTTATTAATCAATGTCAATATTTTTTTCTCGGCACCGAACCAGGCTGATGTAAAACTTTCCTAATTTCGCATCGAATTAATTCGCCAGATATGTTACAACGTATACAAACCCTTTATCTCGCCATCGTGGCCATTGCCTGCATCCTCCTCTTCTTTTTTCCGCTTGCAAATTATTACGACGAGCTGCAGGGCAACTATAAATTTTTTATTTATGGTGTGCAAAGCATGGATCCGGAGCCCAAAGTATCCTTCCCTGTGTATTTTACCATTCCGCTGATTTTCCTGGTCGTTGTTTCCTTCATTTTTTCGGTGGCGACGATCTTCCTTTTTAAAAACCGGCCCATGCAGATCAGCATTTGCGCGTTCAATGTATTGGCCAACATTGTGCTGATCATGGTTATCTTCTTTTTTTATGCCATCCGCATTAAAACCATGACCCAGATCGAACCGGAATATGCCTATTCCGGAATGGCTCTTCCCCTGATCTCCCTGGCCTTGCTGATCCTCGCCAGCCGCGCCATCAGGAAGGATGAATCGCTGGTGAAATCGGCTGACCGGCTGCGATAACCTGATTTACCTGACTTGAACGCAACCGGCGTGAATGGGACTTGACAAAAACCTGGCTGGCGTGAAGACAACAACACTTCCC
>CAZPWZ010000508.1:0-2413 GCA_964590675.1 uncultured Draconibacterium sp. | reverse complement strand
ATGATGAAAGTACCGACTCTGCCGCCACCTAGTTAATGTGATAAGGTACTATTACGCTTGCATCTGATCCTGCAAATAACAGAGATGCAGATTTCCCGACCCCGCCGGCGGCTCCTGTGACAGGAACGACTCTGTGATCAAATCTAATTTCCACCGGATCTGTTTTTTAGTTTATGTTTTGTCATTTCCACTTCCCGCTTGTCATCCATCTCATCAAATATACTCCTCTAAAATTCTCTTCAGCCCCTCATAATCCGTTACGACAGGAAACTCAGGATAATCGCTGATAACATTCTGCGGTGGCCGGAAAAGGATCCCCACTTCCGCTTGTTTAAGCATGCTGATATCATTGTATGAATCGCCCATGGCAATCACCTGGTACTTCAGTCCCTGCAGCGCTTCCACTGTTTTCCGTTTAGGATCCGGCTGACGCAGTTTGTAATCAATGATCCGGTTGGTCTCATCCATTATAAGGGTATGACAGAATAAGGTAGGCCTCCCAAGTTGCTGCATCAGCGGATCGGCAAACTGGATGAACGTGTCTGACACGACGATCAGCTGTGTGCGTTCTTTTACCCAACCGATAAAATCATTGGCTCCAGGAAGAGGACGGATTTGAGCTATCACTTGCTGGATGTCATGAAGCTTCAGGCCATGCTGGTCCAGGATCTTCATCCGGCTTCGCATCAGGAGATTATAATCGGGTTCGTCGCGGGTGGTCCTCCGCAATTCATTAATCCCGGTTTTATCGGCCACATTGATCCATACTTCAGGAACGAAAACACCTTCGAGGTCAGAGCAGAGAATGTACATATACAATTTACTAATTACTAATTACTAATGACTAATTACTAATGACCAATTGATAACTATTGGATTATGGGTTATGGCGAATGAGGAATAATGAATAGACTGTAATATCATGCGTTGCAGGAATGTCATGGGTTGAAATTTTCCAGTAAATACTCTCTGAAGTCAGCATAATTATTTGGCAGGTCTCCATAAACCTCTGGTTTATCATCCAGGCCCATCAGGCTTGCGGGCAGCGGGGGATCGATACCTATCAGCCGGTGAATCTCTTCCGGAAATTTTGCCGGATGTGCGGTTTCAAGGGTAATACACAGCTGACCGGGTGAATTATAGCCGGGATTTTGCCTTAGAAACTCAAGTAAACCTGCCCAGCCCACAGCGCCATGCGGTTCCAGCAACAAGCCATGATTTTTGTATGCCTCGGTGATCGTTTGCCTGGTTTGGGTATCTGAGATGCTGACAGCAAATATATCCCTGCGCATTAACTCCATGTTTGCCGGTTTATGAACGACACCCTTTTCATCCATCACTCCGCCGTAAAGGGATACCAGCCAGGCAAGGTTACTCGGGTGCCCCACATTCATAGCGCTGGAGATACAGTTCCGGGACGGCTCGATAATGTCATATTTCCCCGAGTAAAGGTATTTTGGAAATTCATCATTCTCATTGGTTGCAATGATCAGTTTTCGGACCGGCAGACCCATTTTCATAGCCAGTACCGCACCCATCATATCCCCGAAATTTCCCGAAGGAACCGCAAACACAGCTTTTTCCGGGTGATTCTCCATCCGCAGTTGTGCGTAGGCATAAAAATAGTACACGATCTGGGGTACAAGCCGCCCGATATTGATCGAATTCGCAGAAGAAAGATCCAGGTGATCCAGCCCCGGATCTGAGAATGCTTTTTTAACCAGGGCCTGGCAGTCATCGAATTTTGCATCCAGGGCAAGAATCCGGACATTTTTCCCGAGGGTAGTCATTTGTTTACGCTGCCTGTCGGTAACCTCAGAACGGGGAAAGAGTACCACAACCTGGATATTGCCGAGACCATAAAAAGCATTGGCCACGGCGCTGCCGGTATCCCCGGATGTTGCCGTGAGTATGAGCAGCTTTCTATTTTCCTTTTTCAGGTAATACTGCATCAGCCTTCCCATCATCCGGGCGGCGAAATCCTTGAATGAAGCCGTGGGTCCCTGATCAAGCCGCATTACATATTTCCGGTCAGACACCTTTTCGAGTGGAACAGGAAAATCGTATGCATCCCTGACCAGTGATTGCAAAGATTCGTCATCAATTTCGGTTATTAAAAACCTGCGGATGACATCAAACGCAATTTCATCATAGGTAAACCGTGAATAACGACTGATATCATCCGGTGATATTACCGGGATGGATTCTGGCAGATACAACCCCCTGTCAGGGGCTTGCCCTTTCAGCAGGGCCTGGCTAAAGGTAACCTTTTCCGCAATCAGGTTTGTAGAATAATAAAGCAGCGGTTGTTCCATATAACGAAATGAATTTGAAGGTTGCCAGAAAAGAACTTATTAATAGGCTTGTGGATATTTGCCGGTTGAAAAATCTTCCTTCAATTTCACCTCTCTGT
>CAZPWZ010000507.1:0-2429 GCA_964590675.1 uncultured Draconibacterium sp. | reverse complement strand
TTTTAACACCGAGGTTCATTTATCTGTTCGGGGTTTTAGTATACGTGATCGCCGTGAGTTATATTGACAGGGGCAAGATCCTGCGAAATATTGACGAAAACCTGCTTCATGCAGCACGGAGTGTCAGTTATATCCTGCCTGAGGATTTTCATGACCGGGCTGTGGCAAAGGGTGCTGTAAGTGATTCCGAAAACATATACAATACCAGGACGCTCTCGGATTTTGCCAAAACCGCACAACTGACCTACCTGTATACTGCCGTGGTACGCAATGGAGTTGTCTATTTTACAGCTTCCAGTGCGACTGAAGAGGATGTCAAAAAGAATGATCTCCCTTATTACTGGCAGGAGTACCCGGAGGCCACACCTGAATTTATAGCCACTATCCAGTCCGATGCCCATACGTTCGAATCATCAAAGGACCGTTGGGGTTCATTCAGAAGTGTTATTCTTTGTGAATTATCGCCGGGAGGAAAAAAATACCTGGTTGGTGCTGATATGGATATCAGCTTTGTGAATCTGGAAATCCTTAAAGGCGTCGGCGTCATATTCCTGTGGGCATTTTTTTTCCTGATCATTCTGATCCCGTTATTTGTAGTGACGAGGAACTTTTATAAAAGTCATGCATTTCAGCTTGAGAAGGAAAATCTGGAGCGAAAGCAGGTTGAGGCAAAACTGGAGCAGTATAAGGTTCACCTGGAAGAAATTGTGCGCAGGCGCACTGACCAGCTGCAACAGGAAATTTCTGATCGGAAACTGATCGAAGTTGAATTGGAAAAGGCGAAAGAGATGGCCGTTCGGGAAAGCAGGGCCAAATCAATCTTTCTTGCCAACATGAGCCATGAAATAAGAACCCCGATGAACGGGGTAATTGGGATGGCTAATATCCTAAAGGATACGGAATTAAATGATCAACAGCGCGAGTATCTGGATATCATTGAAATTTCCGGGAACAATTTGTTATCCATCATCAATGATATTCTCGATTTTTCGAAGATTGAAGCCGGGCAGGTTGAACTCGAAAATATTCCCTTCAACCTCATGCAGCAGGTTGATGAGGTTACGAAAATCCTGCATATCAAGGCGGAGGCAAAAGGACTGAAACTTTTCTTCATGATTTCACCGGAGCTGCCCGATCAGGTAAAAGGCGACCCGGTAAGGTTCAAGCAAATCATCATCAACCTGACAAATAACGCGATCAAATTCACCAGTGAAGGAAATATTACAATAACCCTTGAACTGGTTAATCAGACTGCAGATAAAATCAAGGTTCGTTGCAATGTAAAGGATACGGGCATCGGGATCTCTGCCAATGGCCGCGAAAAGTTGTTTAAGGAGTTTTCTCAAACCGATGCTTCCACGACCCGCAAATATGGCGGAACGGGTTTAGGTCTGAAAATATCAAAGGATCTTGCACACCTGATGGGTGGTGATATAGACGTTGAAAGTGAAGAGGGCAGGGGATCCACTTTTTGGTTTACCGCCGAATTTGGTAAAGTGACCCAATCTGAACTCGACAGGCTGAAAGAAGACAAGAAGGATAATTCCTCAAAAAAATTATCCATACTGATGGTTGAAGATAACTATATAAGTCAGAAAGTGGCGAAAACCGCCCTTGACCGTGATGGTTACCATAACATTGAAATTGCCGAAAACGGGAAGGTAGCAGTAAAAATGTTCATGGAGAAGGAGTATCACCTTGTGTTGATGGATATCCGCATGCCTGTGATGGATGGACTCGAAGCCACTGAGAAATTCAGGGAGATTGAACGGAATAATCCGGACAGGAATCCAACTACCATTGTCGCATTCACAGCCTATGCCATTGAGGGTGATCGTGAACGGTTCCTTTCAGCCGGGATGGATGATTACATTGCAAAGCCATTCCAGCCGGAAGAACTTATCCGGGTTATTGAGAAATATGCCAACAAGCATCGTTTTCGTTCGCAGCGATCCCTGAAAATCCTGTTAGCTGAAGATAATAAGATCAACCAGAAGGTTGCCACCAAGACACTGGAAGCCTTCGGTCATAAAGTTGATTTGGTTGAAAATGGCCTGGAAGCAATAGAGAAAGTGAAGGAAAACGAATATGACCTGATCATGATGGACCTGGAAATGCCTGAAATGGACGGTATTGAAGCCACCCGGGTCATCAGGGAAATGGAATCGGGGAACATGCTTTCGGGAAGTAACAGGAAAAGGCTTAAAATAGTGGCTTTAACGGCACATTCTTCGACGGAGGACAGGTCCAGATGCCAGGAAATCGGGATGGACGATTACATCAGCAAACCATTCCGGCAAAGTGAAATTGCGCGGGCACTCAATATTTAATCTGAATCTATGACAAGGATTTTCAATTTTCTGGTATTTTTTCTTGCAGTTGGCCTGATGAGTCCGGTGTTAGCCCAGGATGAAAAAGTGAGGGCCGAA
>CAZPWZ010000506.1:0-2431 GCA_964590675.1 uncultured Draconibacterium sp. | reverse complement strand
GCACCAGCGCATTTAATCCTGCGCCCTTGCTCAAAATAATAATCAGACTGCCCAGCGGGATTTGCAAACCAAAATAAACCAGCCGGACGAAGATGGATTCGGATTGGGCCGCGTAAGAAAACCCATACACACCCAGGGAGAGATAGGTAATTCCCAGGGTGATGAGCAGGATCAATTCCAGGGAAGAGCCTGGTTTGAATGAACTGAAAATGGAAAGAAAAGAAGACAGGACAACAACAGCAAAAGCCAGGTTTGCTCCGCTGCTGGTTTTAATTTTCTTCACGGTGAGGTTATTCACAAAAACGATTATAGCATCTCGAATTGCCGGTTGGGGTTGTAATGCAGCAAAGCAGGCAATAAAAAAGTAATGGCTTTATTATGCTCTCCCCCATGACTTCGGGCACATCAGAACCTGTTTTGGAATTTGTAAACTGAAAAGGAAATTGGCAACATTGGAGATAAAAATGAATGTACTGCTTGTTTACCCTGAATTTCCGGATACCTTTTGGAGTTTTAAACATGCTCTGAAATTTATCAAGAAGAAAGCGTCCACCCCCCCGTTAGGGTTGGTTACCGTGGCAGCCATGCTGCCAACAAGCTGGAACCTGAAACTGGTTGATATGAACGTCACGGACCTGGTTGACAGCGACCTCGCCTGGGCAAATATGGTATTCATCAGCGCCATGACCGTCCAGCGGGATTCGGTGTATGAAGTGATCAAGCGCAGCCGCGAACATGCGAAGAAAATTGTAGCAGGCGGCCCATTGTTTACCGGCGAGCACAATGCTTTCCCGGGCGTCGACCATTTTGTTCTGAATGAAGCGGAAATCACCCTGCGGCCATTTTTGGACGACCTTGAAAAAGGCTCGGCAAAACCTCTGTACTCAACCACCGAATACGCCGACCTGACTCAGACCCCCATCCCCATGTGGGACCTGGTGGACATGAGCCGTTATGATTCCATGAGCATTCAGTTTACGCGCGGCTGCCCATTTGGCTGCGATTTCTGCAATGTTACAGCTTTGCTGGGTCACACTCCCCGGTTGAAATCCAGCAATCAGATCCTGGCGGAACTTGACTACCTTGACAGGTTGGGTTGGACCCGCAACATCTTCTTTGTTGACGATAATTTCATAGGCAACAAGAAGGTTTTGAAATCCGATGTCCTGCCGGCCATGATTGAATGGCAAAAAGGGAAAAGGAAGAAATCCTATATCACGGAAGCTTCCATCAACCTGGCGGATGACCGTGAGTTGTTAAAACTGATGGTCGAAGCTGGATTTGTCTCAGTTTTTGTGGGGATCGAAACGCCTGACGAATTGAGCCTGCAGGAATGCCATAAAACGCAAAACAAAAACCGCGATCTGATCGAAAGTATCAAGCACCTTCAGAGCGCCGGCTTGCAGGTGATGGGTGGGTTTATCGTCGGGTTCGATAACGATTCGCCATCCATTTTTCAGCGGCAAATCGATTTTATTCAACGCAGCGGGATCGTGACTGCAATGGTGGGGCTGCTGCAGGCGCCGTTTGGAACCCCGCTATATGAACGCCTGGCCTCCGAAGGCCGGCTGCTCCATGAAATGTCGGGGGATAATACCGACGGCTCTACGAATATCATTCCCAAAATGGATGCGGAAGTCTTACGCAAAGGATACAAGGAAATTTTGCGCAAGATTTATTCACCCAAACTTTTTTATGAACGAGTAAAAACCTTCCTGGAAAATTACAGCCCTGCAAGCCAGTTGCAGAAAATTGATTTCCAGGAATTCCTGGCGCTTTTCCGGTCGATTTATCACCTGGGAATCAGGGGCGCCGAGCGTCTGTATTACTGGAAACTATTCTTCTGGGCGCTGTTTACCTGCCCGGAGAAATTTCCGCTGGCGATCACATTCACTATTTACGGGTTCCATTTCCGCACGGTAAGCAACCTGCAAGGGCTGTAAGAATAACAACTCTGCGATGTTTGTTAGGACACGAGGGGAAAATTGAATTGCTTTTTTATTAATACCCCTCGTGCCCGTTTCTGTGGATGGCGAGCACCTGGCACGGGGGGTAATTTTCGATTCCACATCTGATCGTCCCCCCGTGACCATACGTCGGATTATTTCCTCGTGCCCGTTATTTGGTAAGGATCGGGCACGGGGGGTAAGGATTAATTGAACTTCTAATCGTTCCCCCGTGCCCTTACGTTGGGATATTCCCCGTGCCCTTACGGTGTATTCCCCTCGTGCCCTTTCAACAAAATGACCCGCTGGGTCAAGCTTGAGCTTTAAGATTATTCAGGGAATCTGGGGTATACTATTTCCGCCTATGAGCCATCCGATCCTAAATTTTTGTATTATTGCGCCTATCGATCACGGAAAGTCAACCCTGGCTGACCGGCTGCTTCAACTGACCGGGACCATCTCTGATCGGGATATGACCGCGCAGG
>CAZPWZ010000505.1:0-2436 GCA_964590675.1 uncultured Draconibacterium sp. | reverse complement strand
TTCGAAGCTATTTCCGGTAAATTTAAGGAATTTCCCGAAATCACAAAATGAAACTACCAGCGACGCCGTATTGATACAGGGATGAAAACTGATTTTATCTGATTTCCGCAGGTTCTGATCGAGAAACAGGTGTACATGATGGTTTTGATCATGGATAAGGCCATACGGGGAGACGGAGCCCGGCGATAAACCCAGGTATTTCATCATCCGCTCATCTGAGGCGAAGCTGAGCTTGCCTTGTTTCAACCGTTGTTCGAGATCACGGATCACCAAATCGCGTTCATGCTCGATGATCACCAGGTAATGCCTGTTTCCTTTGTGGTTCCGGAAAAACAGGTTCTTGCAATGGGTGGCCCTGATATCCTTCCAATATTGCCTGGCAAGTTCAATGGTAGGCACCGGCGGATGCTCATAATAGTCATATTGGATTCCAAGTTCATCAAGAATTTCATATAACTGTGGATCTCCGTTCATATTCTGTCACTGTCATTAAAAAATCTCCTGTGCCTGCAGATAAAGTCCCTGCGAGACCTCCCCGATGCCAAAATCGATCAGGATGTTGGTGCGATCGTTTTTTCCGACCATGATGCGAAAGCCAAATCCGCATCCCGGCTTTAAATAACCGAAAAGCGGGATATTCATGTCGCGGTTCGAAGTTGTCGTCACATTGGCAAACAACACCCCGCCGACGATTTTTGAGCAGGGAGATATGGGAAAGCGATATTCAACCTCACCGTATACCACATCCTCACCACGCCAGCGGCCCTGGGCATATCCACGGCCGGAGGAGTTGGCGACATCGAAGCCATTCGACATCAGGTTGAGGTAGGGCATCTCGCCGCTTGTAATGAAGCTGCCGTAAAGCCAGAAGGCCAGCAGGTGCCGCGGAACCCGTTTCGACAGTCCGACATAGGTCCTGAATTCTGTCCACAGGCGTGATCCGTCGCGACTGCTTCTAAGGAAATCAACATTGTAGAGGTAACTGGCATTGATATAAATCCCTTTGTATGCATTGATGATACTGTCGCGGGTGTCGTATGAAAAGTTTATGCTGAACCCGGATGTGTAATAGGCCAGGGTATTGAATCCATGCAATTCGGAATAGGCATAGTGCGGGGTGATGACAGTGGCGCTGGAGTCGAGTTTCAGGTTTTCATCCACAATATCATAGTAAGAATCAAAATGATAACCCAGTCCAGCATAAAAATGGGGAACGATCTCCCGGAACAGGATATTATGAAATTTAAACCAGTTATACTTCATCGGGAATTTACCACCCTCATAAGTAGCTGTCGGACCAGGTGAAATTTCGACAGCGGGAACGACCGGAATGTTATCGGACGGCCCTGTTCCCAAACCATAGGTAGGCAGGCGAAAAAGATACCACCGCCAGTCGGTTTGAAGATACCATTTATTCTCGCTGAAAAACATGGTCGTCCGGATGTAAGAGATCAGCTGCCGCTGGGTAGTCCATAATACCTGGACGGATCCTGCTGAAAGCTTGGTAGCGGGCTTATGACCGATAGACCATGAGAGGGAGGAACCAGCGCCCAATTGCAGTCCGGTAGATGGCGAAGAGGCGATGAGGGGGAGGATGATGGCCCTCACCTTGCGTGACGGGATCTCGGGCGCCTGCATTTTCTTTTTCGAAAGCACATCAAATATGTCAAGCTGATAGCATTCGGGGTTGGGTGCGATGGAGTCAGGGTTTGCAGGAACCGAATCAGCATTTGAAGGGTTCGAATCAGCATTCGCTGGGATCAAATCGGAGTTCATTGGCTTCAAATCAGTATTTGAACCTGTCGAACCTGGGTTGAATGTTGCTACTTCACAATTGGGTACATACATGACAGGAACCCCATATGCTCCCGTCTCCCGGCCAAAGGAAAAGCCGGTAATGGCGGTAAGGATGAAAATGAAAATAATCCGGAAAATCGACTGCATCATCGCGTCAAAAGTAATAAATTAATTGGTTTTCGTTAGCTTTGCAGGCGCAACAAACCTATGAAAATATCTTTTTCTAAATACCAGGGAACGGGTAATGATTTCATCATTATTGATAACCGGTTGATTCATTGGAGGCCGACAGTGAACGAGGTTGCCAGGCTTTGCAACCGCCATTTCGGGATCGGCGCCGATGGGTTGATGCTGCTTGACAGCAGGAAGGGATATGATTTTGCGATGACCTATTTCAATTCCGATGGCAATGAGAGCACCATGTGCGGGAATGGCGGACGGTGCATGACAGCCTATGCCCGATCGCTCGGACTCATGGGCGACACAGCCCGCTTTTGGGCAGTGGATGGGGCGCACGAATCCGGAATAATTGATGAAGCATTTCCGGGTTGTTACAAACTTAAAATGAAGGATACACGGATAGGAATCAAATATGAGGACGGCCTGTCTATCGACACCGGATCCCCTCATTTTGTGGTG
>CAZPWZ010000504.1:0-2440 GCA_964590675.1 uncultured Draconibacterium sp. | reverse complement strand
GATTTGCGCAGGCATTTTCGCTGCAAACGCAATCCCAAACAGAATAAGAAGCCACAGTTTTTTATGACCAATCACACTATGCATTTTGTTAGCTTATCACAGGGTAATAATAATATTAACCCTACTTGAACCTGTATCAAAGCGGATAACCTTCCCGCTTTGCAATTGATTCCAATACTAAGCCAATTCCCGGCCAGCCTTTATGACTGGCCGGGAGATGGCCGGAACTGACCGATAACGACCAATTCCATTGATGGTTAACCAAATTGGCGGTTACGGATTCTTAACAATAAATGGTCCTGTTGCTGGATCCGGAGTAATGGTAGGACGGGCCTTGATGGTCTGGTTGACACTCTTTCCAAAAGGTACTTCCGGGTTACAGTCGGTTTCAGAGATAACGTCGGGCAGGGTAGTTGCTCCCACCGTAATTATCCCGTCAACTGCCAGGGTGATGGGCAAATCTGCAAGGGTTTCAAAATGATGATTGTTGATATCCATTTTCACCCAGATCTTCGCGCTTCCGTCAAAGGCAGCAGTAGCCATATCTGTCGAAGTGGCCACATTGCCGACGATTGTCGTTGTATGTGGAGCAGTAAATAAAGAGTCGGCGCTCCAGGTGACGGCGTCCAACGTTTGTACCGGATCAAGACCATCAACCCTGAAAGATGGGGTCCAGTCGCCGGTATAATTTTTAGCCGAAATCCTGGCATACACAGAATTTATGCCATATTGATAATTCACAGTCGGGGTTCCGGGCGTTACAATGGCTGAACTGACATCGGCTGCGCAATAGGTGCCGTTTCCACCGGCTCCACCCATCGGATAGATCGCTAACAGGAATTTGTTGATCGGTTTGATTTCCCAAACCTTCATGTTCATCGCATCGCAAATTCCATTATTCCCTGCAAATTTTATTACCAGGTAGTATGGATTGACGAGCCCGTTGACAATGGCCTGGGCTGTCCAGGTGATCTGAATCTGATCCTGGCCTATTGCAGGAGCATTGTAAGTGCCTGTGGCAATAATTTCCGGACCAGGACTTGGCAATACACCAGTAGCGTTTAAAAGATCCACATTGGTTGTAACGTACCATGTGAAACTTCCTGTGGTCCCGTTATAGGGGGGATTTCCAATGAGGACTTTGTAGGTATAAGGTGTTCCTGCAGCAGGAGATAATGGTCCCTGGATACATACCTGTCCATAAATATCGATTCCGGCGAGTAACGCCACGATCAGAGTAAAGAGTAATTTTTTCATTTTTCGAAGGATTTTAGTGAATAAATTGATTTAAAATGTGTTGATTCGTTTTTACCGGGCATTTTCGATTGTGTTTCATACGCTGGGTTTTGGTTTCTATTTCGGTTATTAAAAATTTCTTGTTATATCAGGCCTTGGATAGACTATCACTGTCACCACCGGTCTGTTGGCCACCGGAGTGAGATTTTCGCATTGATCCTCAAGCCAATAGGTAATTGTATTGATGCCCAGGGGGAAAACAATATTGACCGGCCATGCAGAAATCTGACCAGTGCCGTTTAGGGTGCCGCCACCTGCGAACTGGATTTTCCAATGCAGTACCAAAAGGTTTGCCGGCGTACAGTTATCCGAGAAAGTGTTCGTATTCAGGTCAAAGGTGGTGCCACCGGCGTAAAAGGTATGCCAGTCGGGCCGCACCGGGGTGATATCGCCGGTAAAGTTCCAAAATGCCTCGATGATATCCTGTACACACCATTGAACAGGATCGGGAACTGAAGTAAATACAGGTGGTATGGTATCATTGATTGTAATGACCTCCACACAGATATCGCTGTTGCCCATGATATCCCAGATGAGCCAGGTATGCGTGATTATTTTGGGGCAGGTATTATTATCTGCGGTCTGGTCGATCATCATAATGTTATTATCGGGTACAGCATTGGGGAAAGAAAGAATCCCGCCGGCAGCCACGAACTGGCTCACCGTGTTGTAAAGCACAATATCGGCCTCAGCGCAATGGTACTGCTCCGGGCAATTCAGAATGCAGTCATCCATCAGGATTTCGAAATTGATCGTATCCTGGCTGCAGGGGAGTGTGCTGGTTAGATGTGATACGGCTATTGAGTAATGTCCTGGAGCCGGCGGGGTATAAGAATAGGAATTTGAAACAATGCTGCCTGTGCAATTCGGACCGTTCCACCATTGAATACTGTAAGTCCCCGCAGGGAATACGGAAGCGTATATCGTATGCGGGTCATAGATGCAAAAAACAGGAGGATCAGGTGAAATGGATATTTCGATTTCGGGGTAAATGTTTACTACCACGGTATCACAAACAACACCTCCGGGGGAGCAGATATTTCCCACAACCTCGCCGCACACCTTGTATTTTATGACCGATGGTGCAATGCTGTCGGGGGTGAAGGTAGTTGAAAGACAACCCGTGGTGCACGACAGATACTGG
>CAZPWZ010000503.1:0-2443 GCA_964590675.1 uncultured Draconibacterium sp. | reverse complement strand
CACATCAAGATGGCTGTCGATGTTGCTGGTGATGCGATCGTGATGTTGACCGCCGATGGGCATCACTTCTATCAGAACAATGCCTTTGATCGCCTGTTCGGCTATACTCAGAAAGAGGTGTCCTTTCTGCATCCCATCAAGTTGTATGGAAACAAGGATGTCGGCAAAAAGGTATTCGAAACAATCATAGCCGGGAAATCATGGCAAGGCGAGATCGAAATGATCGCCAAAAACGGGCGGCGATTCCCGGTCTCACTTCGCGCTGATGCCATCAAGGACGAAAATGGAAAGATAATCGGCTTGATCGGAGTCCACACCGACATCACTGACCGCAAATTTGCCGAAGACAAAATCAAAGCCCTCCTTGCAGAAAAGGAACTCCTTCTCCGTGAGGTGCATCACAGGATTAAGAACAACATGAACGTTGTGATGAGCCTCTTCTCACTGCAGTCAAGCACACTGAATGATTCCCCGGCCATTTCCTTCCTTGAGGATGCAAGAAACCGTGTCAAGAGCATGTTGGTCCTCTATGATAAACTATACCAGTCCGGTGATTTCAGAAAGATATCAACAAAGGAATACCTCACCTCTCTTATTGATGAAATTATCAAGAATTTCCCGAACCGGCAATTGGTAACAATTGAAAGAAAGATTGATGACATCATCCTTGACTCAAACATATTATCCCCTGTGGGTATAATTCTTAACGAACTGCTTACGAACATAATGAAACATGCTTTCAACGGAAAAAACAGCGGAATGATACAGATTTCATTTTCGATGAAGGAGAATCACGCAACACTCATAGTGCAGGATAACGGCACCGGTATCCCTGAATCGGTTGATATGGCAACCACCACAAGCTTCGGATTACAACTCGTTAACATATTAATAACGGAACAACTTGCAGGAACCCTTCGGCTTGAACGTCAGAACGGGTCTGCATTTATTATGGAGTTTGAAACGTAGTGCATTTATGCAGCAGTTTCGTGCATACTCATTCATATGGTAGTTCGTAACTGTTCAAGGGTAATGTTAGATTACCGGCGTCTTCAAAATGTTGGTGAATATTTTCATGAGATCCGGGTAATCAAAGTTGGAGGCAAAGAAATACCCCTGGGAAACAGGGAGATTTCCTGTTTGAATTTCAGGAGAAAGTTTTAAAAGTGAAACATGCGGAACAAGGCAGGATAAAACTTTACAGAGATTTAAGAAATTGCTTTCACGTTGAAAGCAATTTCTTCCGACACGTCTTCAGGCCTCCTGTTGAATATCAATCAGGCAAATCTATGAAAAAAGCTACTGAGCCCCTTCGACCAACCGCACCAGCCGTTTTTGCTTGGGGCTTAGCTCCGCCGGTTTGAATTTTTCAGGGATATCACGAGGCACAGGGACTTCGGGCATAGCCGGCAAGGGAAAATCGCCGTACACCGATGCCTGCCCGGTCTCCAGTCGCTCCAAAATGGTCTCCCCTGCTGCCGTAAAGGTTTGCTTTCGGTGTTTGGCCGGAATCTCCTGAAGGTTTTCGGACCGACCAAGGCGAACCTTATTTATGATATAGGACCAAATCGAAAAAGGGAGACCAATCACGCCCGCGAGCCCAAAAAGGATGTACCACAGATCATCTTTCGCCGCTCGAGTATGTTGATAAAAATCTGCCCATCCAATAAAACCTCCCATAATTATAAAAACGATGCAGGCAAGAATTGCGCCCAGGGAATAGCTGACCATTTTTTTCAGTGACACCCGGTAATTTTCTACCCTGCAGGCACGACAAAGCGCCACCAGCCAGACCCGTGGGTCGCAATACTCATCAAAGCTCTTATCATCTGAGGTCTTCCAGGTGGTTTTGGTTACACACTCCAGCCGAAGGGCTGCCAGATCGAGGGTGTTGCCGCAGAGGGAACACCGGGAGGATGGCGCGATGCTACCGATACTCTCATCTCTCATATTCTCTTCTCCTTTTTATTCAATGTACCGCCTATGGGCCCTCTACAAAGGGCGGAGAAACACCCTGTCGGTTCGCCCTTCAGTTTACCGATAAAGAAACCCCGGTGGTCCGTATTGCAGAAACAGGCCGCGTCATTCAATCCCGGGTTCCAGCTCTCCTGGTGGGCTGCCCAGTCTACAGCAAGTTCAACATCATCCTTCGTCATCTGTGGCATGACAAACCAGTTTTCACTCATGTTCCTGCCTTTCCTGTCTTTTTCTTGCCATTCCATTTTCTATCTTCGCCATGAGATTGTCAAGAAATTACCGGTTTGAAGAAGGATGAGTTGCCTTGTTTATGATTGTATAACCCGGCAAAGCTATGCAGGAATGATTGTAACAATCCGGCAATTAAACATGTCAAAGTTCGTCATGCCGGACTTGATCCGGCATCCAGTTCTATTCTGGATTCCCGCTTTCGCGGGAATGACAGTATTGGTATTTATAGTTGCCG
>CAZPWZ010000502.1:0-2448 GCA_964590675.1 uncultured Draconibacterium sp. | reverse complement strand
TTTACCTGTGGGGGTGGCCGGGTCGGCTACGGCAAGGTACTCTGGCAGGTCAATACTGGCAAGCCCGGCATCAAGCAACGGCGGGGTCATTACAAAAATGTCATCCAGGAACAGGTAATCCATATTATAAAAATTTCCGTCGAGATAAAAACAGAACTGAAATCCGGGGCCAATATCAGTATTGGAAATGCTAATGACTTTGGTTTCAGGTCCGACATTGCCTGTTGGCAGGATCTCCCATACCGAAGTCCATGCCCCTGTCCCGGTGCGTGTTGCAACACCAAGCTTCGGAGCAGGATTTGAATACCAGTCGTACATAAAGTTGAACATCAGCGTAACTGTTGTAAGGCCTGTAAGGTCAACCACCGGCGAAATCAGCCGTGTTGTTCCGAGGGCCTGGATGTAAGTGAACTTCCCTTCAGGCATTGTACCGCCTGCCTTGCTGCTGGGGGCTGCGGACCATTGATTCTGCTGATTCTGGATCGACCATCCGGTTGGAGGCATTTGCCCGGCACTGAAATCCTCTGTAAGGTAGATTTGTCCTGATGCAAAGCTGCTGAACCACATTAAAAAAATGAGAACGGAAAATTTTTTCATGTTTGAATGTTTTGGATGTTTGTAAAATTGAATGGATTATTGGATTACCCTTATACAAAATTAGCAATTGTTTATGCGTTCACAAACACAAATTTTTGAAATGTTCACATCTTGTACTTTTTTTTTGGATTTTCCGTCATCTGCATTTTTAAATGTATATTTGATGTATCACCAATGGCCTTCTGTGAGCAAATATCGCTTAACAGAGTCCATGCCGCGTGATTGGCGACTAATAAAGAATTTATGCTGAACAAAACCATTGAATTTTCAGTCCGCAATAAGCTGGTCATTGCGATGCTAACCCTGGCATTGATCTTATGGGGCGCATGGAATTTCATGAAGCTTCCCATTGATGCTGTTCCCGATATCACCAACAACCAGGTTCAGGTCATCACCATTTCCCCCACACTGGCTCCTCAGGAGGTGGAACAATTTATCACCTTCCCGGTTGAAACCACCATGGCCAACATTCAGGATGTAAATGAGGTCAGATCAATTTCCAGATTTGGTCTGTCAGTAGTGACCATCGTCTTTAAGGATCATGTGGATATCATGCACGCAAGGCAGCGCGTATCGGAACAAATCAGGATCGCAAGTCAGCAGATCCCATCCGATTATGGCACACCGGAGATGATGCCCGTTACAACAGGGCTGGGTGAGATATACCAGTATGTGCTCCAGGCGAAACCCGGCTATGAAAAGGTATACAGTCTTTATGATCTACGGACAACCCAGGATTGGATTGTGAAAAGGCAACTGGCCGGCATTCCGGGCATTGTTGAGATCAGTTCCTTCTGTGGATTGCTGAAGCAATATGAGGTGGCGATCAATCCCCGGAAGCTGGTTGGGATGAACATCACCATAACAGAGATTTTTGAAGCCCTGGAAAAGAATAATCAGAACTCGGGGGGTAGTTATATCGAAAAATTGCAGAATGCATGGTATATACGTACCGAGGGAATAGTGAAGAACAAGGAAGATATTGAAAAGATCGTGGTCCGCACGGTGAATGGCATTCCATTGCTGGTAAGGGATATTGCAGTAGTCAAGGTTGGATCGTCACCCAGGTTTGGCGCCATGACAAAAGATGGCAAGGGGGAAGCAGTTGGCGGAATTACCCTGATGCTGAAAGGAGATAACAGTTCACGCGTGAATACCCTGGTGAAGGCGCGCATCGAGAAGATCAGGAAAATGTTGCCGGCCGGCATGGAAATTGAACCCTATTTAGACCGGTCGGAGATGCTCGGAAAAACGATCAGGACCGTAACCGTAAACCTGATCGAAGGGGGGTTGATCGTAATATTCGTACTTGTTTTATTGCTGGGCAATTTCAGGTCAGGATTGATTGTGGCATCCGTAATTCCGCTTTCGATGCTATTTGCGATCAGTATGATGAATGTGTTTGGCGTATCAGCCAACCTGATGAGCCTGGGGGCCATCGACTTCGGCCTTATTGTCGATGGTTCGGTGATTGTCGTTGAAGGTATGATCCATCATCTTCAAAAACATTTTAACCTTAAAAGGCTGGACCAGAATGAGATGGATCAAACGGTTCGGGACTCCGCAAACAGGGTTGGGCGTTCGGCCATCTTCGGGGTCATGATCATCCTGATCGTATACATCCCCATCTTTGCCTTCAGCGGGATTGAAGGAAAAATGTTCAGGCCGATGGCGCAAACCGTAAGTTTTGCACTCGTCGGGGCGCTTTTACTCTCATTCACTTACGTGCCGATGATTGCCTCTGTTTTCCTTAACAAACGGGTAGAGGTGAAGGGAAACATTTCCGATAGAATCATGGATTTTCTTCATCACCAGCATGACCGGGTTCTCGACATAGCCATGAAGATCCCG
>CAZPWZ010000501.1:0-2449 GCA_964590675.1 uncultured Draconibacterium sp. | reverse complement strand
CACTCCCAGGTAAGGCCAGGCAATGGAACTAAAGGAGTTTTCGCCGGATGACTGGAGTCCGAAGATGATCAATCCCCCGGTGAGCGGTCCGAAAATCCATCCCAGGCCGTTGAAGGATTGCGAAAGATTCAATCTCCGTTCTGCACCTTCAGCGGGTCCGAGAACAGAAACATAGGTATTGGCTGCAGTTTCAAGAAATGCCAGTCCAAAGGCGATGATAAGGAGCGCTGCCAGGAAGGGAAGGAACGACTGCGCAGCCGCTGCCGGGTAAAAGAGGAATGCGCCCAGGGCATACAACAGCAGTCCCAGGATGATCCCTTTTTTATAACCATACCTGTTCATGAAATAACCGGCAGGCAAGGCTGCCAGGAAATACCCACCGTAGACGGAAAATTGCACCAGTCCCGATTCGGCCCGGGTAACATGCAGGAGTTCCTGGAAATGTTTGTTCAGCACATCGAGCAGTCCATGGGCGAATCCCCAGAGAAAGAAGAGACTGGTTAACAGGATGAATGGGAACAGGAAATTCCGGCCATCCTGGCTTTTCAGCAGAGGGTGCTTATTCATAAACCAATGTTTTGGATGCGAAGATAAATAAAGAGCGGGGAAAATTTGCTTGCTAGTTCAATCTGGTATAATTTTACACCCCTGATAAAAATTCTCGGAAAAGATAATCATTAACAATTTCTAACAATGAACATCAATAAACAGCTAGCCGGAACCTCCAGGTACATCTTGATCTCCCTGGTCCTGGTATTTTTTTGCAATTTGATCAATGCCCAGGAAAAAGGGACATTTAAAGATGCAAGGGATGGTCGCATCTACCAGTGGATAAAAATCGGAAAAAAAACCTGGATGGCCGAAAATCTGAAATTCAATGCCACACAGGGCAGTTGGGTTTTCAACAACGACACGGCCAACTTAGCCTTGCACGGCCGGTTATATAACTGGAATACAGCCACCACGGCTTGTCCTAAAGGATGGGTCCTTCCAACCGATAATGACTGGGCCCTGGCGATAGCAAAACTTGGGGGCACCGAGGTTGCCGGAGGAAAATTTCAGGAGATGGATTCGTTATACTGGGCTGCAAATCCCAATCTGCCGGCAACGGCAAAAACCATTTCTTCCTTGCTGGGCGGGGTCATGCACGGTGACAATACATTTACCGGGGAATCGGCCTGGGGAGGATTATGGTCGGCGACTGTGGTTGCTGAATACCCCAACAATTATCTTTTTGCCCGCGGTGATAAGAGTATCGGAAAAAGTTCCAACGATAAGAGTTCTGCATTTGGCGTAAGGTGTGTGAAGAAATGAACATGGAACCAGAAAAAATTCAGGACGAGGAATTAAAACACAATTATTTACTCCTGCGTGAGACCCTGGAGCAAGGATTGGCAAAGGCCGCCAGGACCAAGGAGTTGCGGGAGGCCAAAGGATGCCTGATCGAGGTTCAGGGTCATTTTAAAGGATTAAGGCTTCGGCGGGAGGATCGCGAAGAACTATACAACAAGCTTCAGAACGCCTTCGCAGAGGTGAATGCGAAAATCGAAGACGAGCGCCTGGAGTTTGAGTACGAAGCGCTGGCGAATTTTTCAGATCTGAAGACCGCAGTCAAAGAGGCCGCTTCAATGGCCGGCAGGGCAGGCGATTTCAGGGAAACGTGGGATTTATTAATCAGCGTTCAAAACCGCATTAAGGCGGCCAAACTTTTCAGGGAACAGCGGGAAGAGTTGTTTCTGGCCCTTCAGGAAGCATTCACAACGGTTAAATCGCGTCGCGATGATGAGCGGCAGGCCTTCGAAAACGAAGCACATCAAAACTATCTGCGGTTGAAGACCCTGGTGGAAAAGGGGCTGATCCAGGCGGAGGAGACCCATGAATATAAGGATACCCGGGAATTTCTTAAAAAGATCCAGGCGGAATTCAAGGGCATTAAAATGGCCCACGAACAGCGGGAGGAATTGTATTCACGCCTTCAGACAGCTTTCGATATCCTGGGAAAACGGCTGGACGAATTCTTCCGGAATAAAAAGAAGAACTGGTCGGTGAAAATGCAATACAAACTCTCGCAGTTTGAGGTGGAGATCTTCGAACTCAACGAAGCATTGAAAAAGGATCAGGAATATCTCAGTGAACTGGTTGACCAGCTTGATATCATTGTTTCAGCAGGAAGGGAATCCAGTGTGAAAATCGGACTGGAGGCCAGGATAGGTTCAGCTCAGCGCAGCATTGAACGCAAGCAAAAACAGATCCTCAGCCTTGAAATGGAGCGAAACGAATTACAAGTCCGGCTGGAACAACCAGATGCCGATCATGAATAAAAGGAAGGTTCATTTTTTTCTTGGATGGTACAAAGTAATTTAGTACTTTTGCGCTCCCAAATCAGACATTGGCCCGTTCGTCTAGGGGTTAGGACGTCAGGTTTTCATCCTGGTAACAGGGGTTCGAT
>CAZPWZ010000500.1:0-2449 GCA_964590675.1 uncultured Draconibacterium sp. | reverse complement strand
CCATCCTGTTTTTAATTCAATGAAATGAAGAACCCTTGATTTGAGGGATTTATTTTTTTTTCCGGGGAATGGATTAAAATCCCAATCCTGCCGGGAAATCCTTTCCTGCATCACCCGGGGATGTGATCCTGGAAATGTTTCCAGGTAATTCATTCCGGAGTAATCGAACACATCGTTTTTTGGAACCGTTTTCTCAATCCACCGGTCGCTGTGCCAGTAACGGTGAAATGTTTGTTGTTTGGCTTGCTGTGCCCCGGGTGGTTTCACCCATCCATAATGATAGATGCAGGCATTAACAGGGGCAACGGTTAGTTTTTTACCATTTTTCCTGAATCCCTGGGCATCAAGGTAGGAGCGGATCCTTTTATCGTTGCGGATCACCCGCACTTCATGCCGATACCATTTACGCGAGGTGCCGAAATACTGGTAGGATCCCCAGAAATGGGTGTAATTGAAAACCAGGCCTTCAACAGCCGGATCATCTTCCCATTTTTGCATGGCTGCCTTGATCACCGCCAGGTATTTCTCATGGATCACCTCATCGGCCTGGATATAAAACGCCCATGTACTGTCGGGGGAAACTGCGTCAAAAGCCTTATCCGTCTCGAGGGCAAGAACTTTCCCACCTTCCCGCTGCGCATCGTCCCAGGTGGTGTCGATGATCCTGATCCTGGGATCACCGATTGAAAGCACCAGGTTTCGCGTGTCATCATCCGAATTGCCGACAGCTACAATAAATTCATCGCAAAGGGATAACACCGACCTGATCGATTCCACAACGGGATAATCGAACCTGATGGCGTTTCGCACAAATGTAAAGCCGGAAACCTTCATGTTAAAAATCAATTATCCCGGTATAATTTCCCGGTGTTATCCCCTTCAATTCATCTTTGATCTTCCTGGTGATCTTCAGCCCATCGATAAATTTGTGCAGGGAAACTTTCGATATACCTTGCTGCCCGCGGGTCAGTTCTTTGAGCGCTTCATAAGGATTCGGATAATTTTCGCGTCGCAGGATGGTCTGAATGGCCTCAGATACCACTGCCCAGTTATCTTCGAGGTCGGACTGAAGTTTATCACTGTTCAGGATCAGCTTGTTAAGTCCTTTGAGGAGCGACTTATAGGCAACCAGTGAATGGGCCATGGGAACCCCTATATTCCTGATCACGGTCGAATCGGTGAGATCGCGCTGAAGGCGGGAGATGGGAAGCTTGGCTGAAAGGTGTTCGAACAGGGCATTGGCGATTCCCAGGTTTCCTTCGGAGTTCTCGAAGTCGATGGGATTCACCTTATGTGGCATCGTGGATGAACCGGTCTCTCCTGCCCTGACCTTTTGCTTGAAATAATCCATCGATATATAGGCCCACATATCCCGGTCAAGGTCAATCAGGATCGTATTGATTCGCTTCAGATTGTCGAAAAAGGCAGCCATGTTGTCGTAATGTTCGATCTGCGTGGTTGTCTGGCATCGCTCCAATCCAAGGGTGTCATTGATGAATTTATTGGCAAATTTGATCCAGTCGATGGCTGGATAGGCTACATGGTGCGCGTTGAAATTTCCGGTGGCTCCGCCGAATTTTGCCGAAACGGGGATGGTCTCAAGCAATGCCAGCTGCATACCCAGCCGCTCGACAAAAACATAAAGTTCCTTACCGACAGTAGTGGGAGAGGCAGGCTGGCCATGGGTTCGCGCAAGCATCGTGACATGCTGCCACTCCCGTGATCGTGTGAGCAGGTCGATATAAACGGATTCAAGCGCCGGTTCAATAATGTCGCGGTAAGCATCGCGCATTGCCAGTGGAAATGCGGTGTTATTGATGTCCTGTGATGTGAGACCGAAATGAATGAACTCCTTGTACAAACCCAGTCCCAGCAGTTCGAACTGCTCCTTCAGAAAATACTCGATGGCTTTTACATCATGGTTCGTCTCCTTTTCAATCTCCTTCACACGCATGGAATCTTCCGCATCGAATTTCTCATAGATGTGCCGCAATTTTGAAAACATCTTCTTCTCGAATGACTTCAGCTGGGGGAGAGGAATTTTACACAGGGCAATGAAATACTCCACCTCCACCAGCACCCGGTACCGGATGATGGCGCCTTCGGAGAAGTATGCTGATAAAGGCTCTGTTACAGACCGGTACCGGCCGTCGACCGGGGAAATTGCCTCAATTGATTTTTCCATGATAGTAGCTTGTGATTGATATGAGCAAATATAGGGATAAATCGGAAATCGGCTGATTCATTTTCAATTATGCGAGGGGTTCGTTGCTTTCAAATATGTCTATATTTGCCGCAAATATCCATTTTTAAACTTCAAACCTGAGACTATGAAAAGAACCCTTACCTTTTTCTACCTGTTTTTGGCCGGAATTTTGACTCTCCAGGCGCAGACACTGACAACAAACCAGCCACTTGACAAGAATTCAGTACTCGAAGAATACACGGG
>CAZPWZ010000499.1:0-2449 GCA_964590675.1 uncultured Draconibacterium sp. | reverse complement strand
CCCCCCGAAGGCCGTTGTTTCCAGGGTCGTAGACAAAGAAATGAATCGAGGTGAGTTCAAAGAGGATTTGGAGCCCTTGAGAGGTTTCCCTCCATATCGCCGCTTCATCGGTTGCACCCAGCAGATTCTGGACAGTGCTCAGCAATAGCGACCGATCCCGCACTTCTTTGGTCAGGAGCATTTCCTTTGCGCGATCATCTTCCGAATACGCAAAACCATTGGACTTGAATGGCTCTATCTCGATGTTTAAAGATTCGGCCATGGTCTTGAGTTCTTCATCGGCCCGGCTCAAGAATTCTTCAGCATCAGATTGAGTGAAACCAAGTATTTTTTGAGACGCACTTAAGCCTTCTTCGATTTTCTGATCGGAATCATTGCTCAACAAATTTGCCACGTATACAAATTGGGCTAATGGAGGCGCGTGCAGCATATCGTATTGAGAATGGTGGTGACAAAAAACCGCGTCGGCGATACCATGTTGAAAATTCCATTTTTTCAGCAGCCAGGCTCCGATTTCAGCGTGATTGGCGCCCAACTGGGTTTCACCGGCTAGGATTAAGTCGGGGTGGCCCTTTCGTTTTTCCAGTAGATCCGCATATTGCTCCGGAAAATTGACCCAAAGAATGACCTTGCCGATGTCATGGAGCATGCCGAATAAGAAAGCTTCATCCGGATCATGGAATTTCTGTTTTTTTGCAATCAATTTTGCCAGGATCGCGCACCTTAAGGAGTGCCACCAGAAGTGTTTTAAATTAAAGCCTGCTGTCGATTTGACTTTCTGAAATACTTCGTGAACGGAACTGCAGATGGCAATATTCTTGATGGCATTCGTACCCAGAAAGGTGACGGCACCATTAACGCTGCTGATTTTGTTAATTTTTGAATAATAGGCAGAGTTTACCAGCCTCAGAATTTGGCTGGTAAGCGCCGGATCTTTTTCAATGATTCCGGATAGTTCTTTGAGGCTGCCATTGTCCGCATTGCAGGCTTTGATCAGCTGCAGAAGAATATGAGGAAGCGTCGGAATTTGTTTTAATCTGTTTAGCTTGTCCAATAAAGGCTTATCGAAATGCATCAGGCGAAAACCCTATATGAAAGGGAACAGCAAGTGGTCTTTTGCCGAAAGAAGAATCCAACACCAAATAATGTGGGCTTACGGCTAAAATGAAATATGCAATTGGCATACCGAAATGCGCAATAAGATCAAATTTATCAGCAATACGCTGGAAAAGCAACCATCTGCTTAATTGTAAACAATTCAAGGAATCATGCAGAATGGGTATTTAGCTGCTGATTGCGTGTCATGTATCATCGTCTGTTTTAAGAGATTATTCCTAAAACACCGGTTACAATACAAGAGCAACTGACAAAAATTGTAAAATATCAAACGATATTTTGACAAAACGGTTTTTTCCTGGAAAAGTGTTCAAGGCAAGCATGAACGTCAAGGGCATGAACGTGCATCGTAGGGAGTCCGACGCGATACTCTCAAACACAATTTCCGTCACAGGAGTCAGCTTCTAATTGACACAGTAGGAGAAAGGTTCTCAGAGTATCCAGGCCTTGCAGACATCAAATAATGGAAAACAGCATGAACAAAACATGGATAAGTACTTTCGGTATTATTCTTTCGACGTTTACAGCGGCTGCATGGACCGCGCCGGTTCCGGTTACCGGACAGATAAAAGGTTATGATGCCGCTGGCAATGTGATCACCAGTAACTTGTCCGGCCGGACCATCTTATATAGCCGGAGCGACACCTACGTCATCGATACGCCCTCTTACACGAAGCTGGATGGCTAGTGGCAATGCGCTCTCGGATTCCACCTCTTCATAGCATGGTGAAGGACAATGTCCCCGGCCTGATCTGGGAGGTGAAAACCAACAAGGATGGGGTCAAAAATTACCACGATCCTCATGATGCGGACAATACCTACACCTGGTACGACGAATTGGCTAACAATGCCGGATACCCGGGAACCCGGGACAAAGGCAAAGACACCAAGGATTTTATCAATGCCCTTAACAGCGCCCAATTCGGCGGGTATTCCGGTTCGCGGCTTCCCGCCCTCAAGGAACTAAGCTCGATCGTCAATTACGTTATCTCATTGCCGGGGCCGACCATCAATACGACTTACTTCCCGAACACTCAGCCCGGGATGCCGTGCGAATTTCAATACGGGATTTCCTGTGGAGCGACGATACCGTCCTCCCGGTGAATTGCTACACGGAAGACGAGGTGCAGAAAAGATCGGAAGAAATATATCGTCAGGTGTATCGCGTTTCCCGACGATTCCATCTCCGTTTTAAGAAAACCTGGCCGTGACATGAGGAAGCTAAAACCTATAAACTCTTGAGCCGACGCTCGAGCGTGCCGTTCCATTTTCTTGGATCTCCCGTCGGGAAATGCAGGCTCGAGATGGGAGGAGAATATGAAAATGAAATCAG
>CAZPWZ010000498.1:0-2453 GCA_964590675.1 uncultured Draconibacterium sp. | reverse complement strand
TTACCTTGAGAAACCTTTCCAGAAGCAGGTTTTGCTTGACCTGCTGAGAGGGATTTTATCGTAAAATGATAACAGATCCCCTATTGCTGACCCTGGTCTTTTTATTATCCTCGTAAAAGATCACCCAGGTATAAACTCCTTCAGGGCAGATTTCACCATTCAGTGTCCCATCCCAGCCTTGACGGATATCCGTGGTTGCAAAGACCGACTGTCCCCACCGGTTATATATTTGCAGGTTGAACCGTGTGATATTTTCGGGAGGCACACCGGTGATCCGGAATTCATCATTCAACCCATCGCCATTGGGTGTAAAGGTATTCGGGATGTTGGGCACAACAAAAACGGTCACCTCATCTGAAAATTCCTCCCCGTTACAAATGGTGCAGTAGACCTTGTATACCGTTGTTTCATTGGGGGTTACAACTAAACTCTGCTGATCTGATATAAACTCATTGCCCGCGTACCAGCGATATGAAATTTTATCACCGGGTGTAATCGGTTCAATTTGATAGGGGATTTGCGTTACCTCATAAGCATCAAAGGAGGTTGGAATATACCGCCATCCTTCCTGGCTTGCACTCCAGGATGTCCAGTTTCGGTTCATGTTCGGAATAGTATCGGCATGGTAACCCGTTTCATCCTGCAAGCCAAGGGTGCACCGGTTATCTTCCCAGTCGGCACACACCGGTTTGTTGAAAATGTGATTTTCAATCGTGTCACCTTCCTTCAAAACAATTTGAAAAGTGACATTACCATTCCCGCAACCATACATGGGGCACTGGCACCACATGACGACCAGTTTCCGGTTCGGGGCCTTTCCCACCGTCTGATAAAAAATATAGGGACTGCCGGCCTGGATGGGATTATAATCCTGCATGGAGCCAAAGATGCAATTCTTTGGGCTCGTAGCGGCCGCACTCGGAATGCGGACATTGCGTGTGGCTCCCCAGAATGGTTGATGGGTGAAATTGATCCGGCCGTTCTAACCGATTGAAAACCGGGTGTATTTATTCCCGTAAAATGTGAAGGTGAACCCGATATCAAAGGGCCCTTCCACCCTGTTATCGAGCGAAACCACCCCATTTGCCAGTAATCCGTAATTCGCGGTCAGGGTAACCGGGACGCCCGGGTTTATCGTGTCATTGGGGCCGGCCGAAAACTGGGAGAAACCTATCCCGGGAAGCAGTAAGAACAGTACCAAAAAAATTGCAGGTAATTTAACAGCAGCCCCTTGGGAGTGACTTTGTGTCCCGGGTTTTTTCTTCATTCGGACTATTTGTATCAAAGGCTTCACGTTCAACGAGCGACTACATTTTAGATTTCCAAGCAAATATCCAGATTTTATCTGAAATAATTTTACTTTTGTTCCTCCGAAAGCACTTAATTAGTTCAACGATATTTAATCTCCAAAATTTTAACTTGTTATGAAAAAAGATAGTGCAATTTTCAGGATCATCAAGAATGAGTTGCATCGGCAAACCAGCGGGCTGGAGTTGATCGCATCCGAGAATTTTGTCAGTGACCAGGTATTGAAAGCCATGGGTTCCTGCCTGACCAATAAATATGCCGAGGGATACCCTGGCAAGCGATATTATGGCGGTTGTCAGAACGTGGATGAGTCGGAGCAGCTGGCGATCGACCGTGCCAAGGCATTGTTCAACGCCGAATGGGTAAATGTTCAGCCGCATTCCGGAGCCCAGGCCAATATGGCCGTTTTGATGACCTGCCTGAAACCCGGGGACACCTTCATGGGACTCGATCTTTCGCACGGCGGACATCTTTCGCACGGTTCGCCGGTGAATTCATCCGGCATCCTGTACAAGGCTGTTGCCTACGAGGTGGAGCAGGAATCGGGTATGATCGATTATGACAAAATGGAAGCAAAGGCGCTCAGCATTAAACCCAAGCTGATCATTGCCGGTGCCTCTGCTTACTCACGCGACTGGGATTACCGCAGGATGAGAAGCATTGCCGACAAAATCGGGGCATTACTCCTGGCAGATATTGCACACCCGGCAGGATTGATCGCGCGCGGACTTTTAAATGACCCACTGCCTTATTGCCATATCGTAACAACGACAACACATAAAACCCTGCGTGGTCCCCGGGGCGGCATGATCATGATGGGAAAGGATTTTGAAAATCCCTGGAAAATAACCACACCCAAAGGTGAAATCAAGATGATGTCACAAATGCTCGATTTGGCCGTATTCCCGGGAATTCAGGGCGGGCCGCTTGAGCATGTGATCGCCGCTAAAGCCGTATCATTTTATGAAGCCCTTTCGGATGAATACATGGAATATGTGCTCCAGGTGAAGAAAAATGCGACTGCCATGTCCAAAGCCTTTATTGACAAAGGATACCATGTTATTTCAGGCGGTACCGACAACCATCTTATGCTGATTGACCTGAGAACAAAATTCCCGAACATCACCGGGAAGCTGGTTGAGAAT
>CAZPWZ010000497.1:0-2462 GCA_964590675.1 uncultured Draconibacterium sp. | reverse complement strand
ACCGCAAATCATGAAAAGTCTCAATTAATTTCCCCGGTTGTATTTATTGACTCAATGCATTAAAAATGAGACTGATCCATGTTGGAAGTGATCCGGTTAGCCTGGCGTAACCTCTGGCGTAACAAGCGGCGCACGCTCATCACCGTCGCATCGGTATTCTTTGCCATCTGGTTTGCCTTGATCATGCGCTCTTTCCAGCTTGGCAGTTACATACTGATGGTGAACAACATCGTGCATGCCTATTCGGGATATTTCCAGGTGCATGCAAAAAGTTACTGGAATGACCAGGTGCTGAACAACGCCTTTGTTTACACCCCGGAACTGGATCAAACACTGAAGGCCACAAAGGGCTCAAACGGACATACTGTCCGGCTGGAATCGTTTGCCCTGGCCTCATTCGGAATGCAGACCAAGGGCGTGATGGTCAATGGGATTGACCCGGAAGCCGAAAACGGCCTGACCTCCCTTCGGAAAAAGATGGTGAAAGGAACTTACCTTGAACCGGCCGATGAAGGCGCCCTGGTGAGCCAGCGGCTGGCAGGGTACCTGCGGCTAGGAATCGGCGACACCCTGGTGATCATCGGTCAGGGGTATCACGGGGCAAGCGCTGCCGGGGTATTCCCGGTGAGGGGCATCGTGCGTTTTCCTTCACCCGATCTCGACAGCAGGCTGATCTACCTCAGCCTCCCGGCGGCCCGAAACCTCTTCAGCGCTGAATCCATGGTCACCTCCATCGCCTTCAACGTGACCGACCCCAAGTTGTACAGGCAGGTGGCGGAGCCGCTGCGCAAACAACTTGATCCCGAAATGTTTGAAGTGATGACCTGGGATGAAATGATGCCCGACATCGTTCAGCAGATCAGGGCCGACAGCGCCTCGGGTCTTATCATGCTGGGGATCCTTTACATGATCGTCGGATTCGGGATCTTTGGCACCATGCTGATGATGCTGAACGAACGCACCAGGGAATTCGGGATGATGATCGCCATCGGGATGAAGAAGGGCCAGCTGATACTTGTACTGGTAACCGAGACCCTCTTTCTTGGATTGCTTGGGATCGTTGCCGGTCTGGCAGCCGCCATTCCCCCCATCTATTACTTTTATATTCACCCCATTCCGCTCACGGGGAGCCTTGCTGAATCGACCGAACAGATGGGATTCGAAGCCATGATGCCGACGGCATGGGAAGCATCCTACTTTATCGCACAGTCGTCGGTTGTTCTCGTTATCATCCTGGCCGTAATGCTGCTGCCTGTGATGCGCATCAGGAAGCTTAAAGTCATGAATGCCATGCGTCATTAAAGAATTGTTATGATCTGGATCGTTGCCTGGAAGAACATTTGGAGAAACAAGATGCGCAGCCTCGTGGTGGTGATGGCCGTTGCGCTTGGATTGCTTGGAGGGATATTCTCATCGGCGGTGTTTAAAGGAGCCAGCGACCAGCGTGTGAGGGAGGCAGTGAGCCGCGAAACCTCGCACATCCAGATCCACAATAAAGCCTATACCGAAGACAACGAAGTGCAGTATGTGATTGACGGCGACCGGGAAAAGCTGGAAGGGGTGCTTGATACCATCAAAGCGATCGGGGCCTGGTCGGCCCGGGTGAAGTTCATGGCCATGGCCGGCAGCGCCAATGCGGGAACCGGTGTCATGGTGACAGGCATGGACCCTGAAAGGGAAAGACAGGTCACCGAGATTTATTCTCTGATAAACGATACTAGCGGAAGCTGGTTCGGCCAGTGCAAAGGGATCCCGGTGGGGGTCGGCAAGGCCCTGGCAAAAAAGCTCAAGGTTCGCCTTCATTCCAAGATCGTCCTGACCTTCCAGGACATGCAGGGGAATCTCACCGGCGGTGCGTTCAGGATATGCGGCATCTACCGGACCAGCAACTCGGTATTCGACGAAATGAACATCTATGTGAACCGCGATGATATTATTCCCCTTTTGAACGCCGGACCAGGCACCTGCCACGAAATAGCGATCCGGATGAAAGATGATGAAAAGATAGCGGCTGCACAGAAAACACTTAAGGACCTTTTCCCGGCGCTGGTTGTCAAGAACTGGAAGGAGATCGATCAGCTCACAGGCATGATGAACGATATCATGGACCTTTATCTTTACATCTTCATGGGGATCATCCTGCTGGCCCTGGGATTCGGCATCATCAACACCATGCTGATGGCGATCCTGGAACGCACCCGGGAGCTGGGAATGCTTGCCGCCATCGGGATGAACAAACGGAAGATCTTTTTTCTGATCATGCTCGAGTCGGTTTTCCTGTCCCTTACAGGCGGGATCATCGGGATCATCATGGGAATCTTACTCACGTTGTATACCCGTCATACCGGCATTAACCTCGGATCTTTGGCCGAGGGATTTGAAAAGCTCGGTTACAACCCCATGCTTTATCCTTCGCTCGACATTTTATTTTTCATCAACCTTACCCTGATGGTGATCGCCAC
>CAZPWZ010000496.1:0-2466 GCA_964590675.1 uncultured Draconibacterium sp. | reverse complement strand
AATCGATGTTACAGTAATTTTACTAAGGTATCGGTGTGGAGACCATCAGGGAGAAGGTGACCAAACCCCTTTCAGGGCTGAAGGTCGCCTGTTACTATGGATGTTTGCTTACCCGGCCAAAAAACATCACCAACTTCGATTCCCCGGAATACCCGGTTTCCATGGACCAGATCTGTGAGGCTTTGGGTGCCACCGCCACGGAATTTGATTACAAGACTGAATGTTGCGGCGCCTCCTTCTCCATTTCCAACACCGAGGTCGTTCTTAACCTGAGCGGCCAGATCCTGGCGATGGCAAAAGAGAGCGGGGCACACGCCATTGTGGTAGCCTGCCCGCTTTGCCAGTCCAACCTGGATATGCGGCAGCCGGATATTGAAAAGCAACAGGGGATTAAATATGACATTCCTGTTTTTTATATCACCCAGCTCATGGCGCTTGCCTTCGGAAACCCGGTCGATCAGCTGAAGTTCCCAAAACACATAGTTCCTGTTGAAGGGGCGCTGGCCAATATCGGAAAGGTTGCACCCGAGCCTGAGAAAGTTAAAAAACCCATCAAAGCTGTTGAAGCAGAAAGCGAGGTTAAATAATGGCAAGAGTAGGAGTTTTCGTTTGTTTTTGCGGTGCAAACATTGCCGACTATGTGGATGTTCCCCAGGTTGTTGAGGAGGTCAAGCGCATCAAGGAGGTAAAGTTCGCCATTGAATATAAATACATGTGCTCCGATCCCGGGCAGGGGATGATCCGGGATGCCATCGTGCAGCATAAACTGACCTCTATTGTCGTTGCTGCCTGTTCGCCGCGCATGCATGAAAAGACCTTCCGCAAGGCACTTTCCGATGCCGGGATGAATCCATATTTGCTGGAAGTAGCCAACATACGGGAGCATTCATCCTGGGTTCATCAGAAAGATAAAAAGGCGGCCACGGAAAAAGCCATGGACCTTTGCCGCATGGCCGTTGCCAAATCAATTGCCAACGAACAGTTGCATGAGATTTCGGTACCTGTGACCAAACGCGCCCTTGTAATTGGCGGTGGGATTGCCGGCATCCAGGCAGCCCTCGATATTGCCGATGCCCGCATCCCGGTGGTACTGGTTGAAAAGAGCCCATCCATCGGTGGCAAAATGGCCCAGCCAGAAATACAGATCAATACCTTTACTCCAGGCAAGACAACTGCGGCGCCACACATCCGCAGCCTGTTCATCAACGGAGGTATATAAGGGTGTTATCGGAGTATACGTTGATGAGACAGAACTTTCGGTCAGCCAAACTGGTTTCGCCTGGTAGCCGAAATGGTTACGTATGGATAATACCGAATCGATATGTAATGGCAGTGTCCACCACGAGTTATAATCATGGTATCCGATTATATCGATATAATTTCCCCCTCCCAGGGTAAAGAAACTCCTGAGCCAGTCGTATTTACTTTGCATCGGCACACCATAAGTTCCAATAAATGAAGGAATGATAACTTTTGCATCCGCATCACCCGATTTTATCCAGCGGTAATTATGGCTGAAAAACTGGACTAACTGAGGGAGGGGAAAGCCTCTGGGATATCCATGATTTTCAACCTCATTGCCCAGCTCCCAATAATGGATTACATTTCCGTATCGTTTGATCAGGGTATCTAGATACTGTTTCGTGTCATTACTGTCGCGGGAGGCAATCCACCGGCACGCCGGATTTCCGGGATTGGAACATGCTTTCCACGGCACCTGGTATCCAATGGTATCTTGCAGAAACATGCTATAAAGTGTGCCAACATAGTTAATCCCTGTGAAACCAAGGAATACCGAATCGGCATAAACAAAATTCCATTGATTGTCGCCTGGCTCGACCTGGTGCCAAAGCACATCTCCGAATGTCAACTGCCTGGCTATTTGCGACTTGCTTTCTGAAACCAGGTTCATGTATGCTGCGATACCGGCAGTTTCAGGATTTCTCATCGGGAAATTAATGCCCAGCCGGAGGAAAGGCTGTGACCATGCACTTGAAAACAATAAACTTCCCAGGCAAAGCAGAAAGAAATATTTCATTACTCCCGAATTAGCATGCACTTAACAGCAAGCAGTTAATAACATCTCTCAAATTTATCAAGAATGTTCGATAAATCTCAATAAAATAAAAAAAAAATACGCTGGACGGTGATGTTTCCTGGCGGGTGAATTAAGCATGCAAGAGTATCCGCCGTTTTTCGATTATTCATATAAATGGCTATCCGCTTAGCCTTGTACCAACATAAGATTTTACTATCTTTGCGGATTCCAAAAAACCAGATAAAATGAACTACGATCTCATTGTCATAGGAAGTGGTCCTGGCGGTTATGTCGCTGCAATAAGGGCTGCCCAGCTTGGATTGAAAGTGGCCGTTGCCGAACGCGCCGAATTGGGAGGCATTTGCCTCAACTGGGGCTGTATTCCAACAAAAGCCCCGTTGAAGAGTGCCCGTGTGTTCCAGTACCTT
>CAZPWZ010000495.1:0-2468 GCA_964590675.1 uncultured Draconibacterium sp. | reverse complement strand
ATACTTCACCCGGATCATTCAGTGCCCTGCGGAAGTGAGTCAGTACACTGTCGTAACCTTCACCAGATGCACTGAAAACAACGTCCAGGTTGTGATTCATTTCGAGGCTGTAACATAACAAACCCGACACCTGGAATTTGCCAGTTGTTATCCCGTGAAAAGAACTGTCCTTTTTAAGATATTCAAAACCATCATATTGACCCGAAAGATGTCGAATCGGTTTTTGCGTGCCACCGATCATCAAATTCAGATCACCGGAAAGATCAGCAATACTGAATGCATCGAAATCGTTGTTCCAGGAATGACAGATCGATCCGGTGGCCCTGTCGGAGTATGGCCACATCCACCGGAGGTTCGATTTAAAACGGATGATCAGTTCCGCAGGATAAACGCCACGGTATTCATAATGAGCCACCCCTGTCGGATTGACCGGGTCATTCACAAGCAATTCTGTTAAATAGGCCCTGGCAAATTTATACTGGCGGGAGAAAAAAGCAGGATTGACCACAATCTCAGGTCGTTCATCGCTTAGCCAGTAGATGGTGTCCTTGTAACTGAACCTTATGCCGACCTCATAATCCCTAAAAGCCATAAAAGGATGACACCAAACCTCTTCAATTCCACCCTTTTCCACTCCCATGGTCAGTAATTGTTCACCCGCCACATCCCAGAAATTGTCCCCGGCAAACTTCCGGTGCAAATCAATGCCGGTTGTCCCAATATCCCATTTCTCCGCAGGTTTTACTGCTTTGAGCAACTGATCCGTTTCGGGCCTTGACGGACATGCTGTTATTGTATTTGGCGCATAATTCCAATGATATTCAGCATCCTGCCCATGCCAGCCAGACAGGTACAGGAAACAGTTCTCGGTAAATAACGCAAGGTGTGCTGCGTTGCTGTTCGGCAGGCTGAAATGCATATAACCTCCGACAGCCAGAACCTTTCCTTTCCCGGGAGCATATTCAAGAACGATTTTTGAATCTTCCCGCAGCAAAATATAGTCCCAGTCAACAGCAACCACTTTGCCGTTCACCGGCACACGGCTGCCAAAGTAACCGGTTACCCTAGCCTTGATATCATGCGAAGGCCTGCAGATATAAGCGCCGCCATTCAACCCGTCGAAGATGGGATGTTCCCTGAATGCATGAAAACCGAGTCGGCGCCCATAACCATCATCGGTGCACGACTTTGTGCTGTCATCCAGCAACTGCGGTTCAATTCCAAGGATATTAATGTAATGGGCCGCCTGCTGGGTCAACAGGAGTTTGCCCCCGTTTTCAATGTAGTTAAGCAACGACTGCAGCAGTTGGGGATTAGTCTCTGCGGCAGACATGGCAGAAGTATCCGGACGATGAATCCAAATGGCCGAAAACCGCCCGTTCTTCTTTTGCTGCTTTTCAAATTCCCTGTAAGTCAGATATTCCGAAGAAAAGGTCTCAAACGATTTTAGCCGGTCAAAGGCACTTTTAACTTCCTGGCTTGAATTTTCATACGAAATCTGGTTGATAAATCCAATCAATGGCTTGCCTGTCGCTCCTTGTGCCGGCTTCTTTTTTTTGCCCAAAGGGATGGTATGCATGCGCATGCTTTGCCCTTTCGCAGACTGTGCGTATGCAAATTGATCAGGTATTATGAAAAATAATAAAGCACATAAAATGAATGTAATACGAGTGGTTATCATAATAATTCAATTAAGTGTTTTAGTGATGGGATTAAAGGCACGCCAAGTTGAAGCAACCGTTGTTCGCTGTGATGCCCGTTTGGTAACAGGATACAGTCAATACCAATCCCGGCTGCTACCTCTGCATCGTGGCGGGTATCCCCGACAAAAAGCAGTTTATCTTTCGGTATCCCGATTTCATTGACCAGCAGCAGGCCAATATCGGTTTTTCCATGGGCATAATGATCATCAAGGCCACGGATGTGTTCAAAGTAGCTGAATACTCTAAGTTTCCGGGTTTCTGCGATCAGCTCATTTTGCTCCCTGGCCGAGAGAATATGCTGGGAGAGGCCCTTGTGCGCAATTGCGTCTAAAACATCCATGACCTCAGGATGGAGGGCTGTTTCAAAGTGACGCTGGTTGTACCGTCTGATAAATTCCATACCGACCTCATCAAAAGGCTCTTTATCAAAGTCGAAGCCCAGTTTTACATAATAATCCCTAACCGGGAAATCGAATAACTCCTTGTATTGCGCCAGGGTTCGCAGGGGCAGGTTGCGCTCCCTGAGCATGCCGTTCATCACATCCACGCACAGCCACGCGTCATCGAGCAGGGTCCCGTTCCAATCCCAAAAGATGTAACTTTCTTTGATTAACATTTTATAAATATATCATTACCGGGATGAAACCAATTTATGTAACCAATACTTAAAATGTAATGGTTCAAAATTTGCTATTACGGATTTTTAAATCCCCAAAAACAACATTTGCTTCAATATATAAATAATCAGGAGCTGCGACAGCATTT
>CAZPWZ010000494.1:0-2472 GCA_964590675.1 uncultured Draconibacterium sp. | reverse complement strand
TGGCTTCGGCTATTATTTCAGGCGGAGGCGCGGTTTCCAATGCCGGTATACAGTTCGGGTAAGCCCTGGCGACCTCCTGCATCATCTGATCCAGACGGAACTTTGAAGTATGATCGGAAACATAATAGGCCGGTGGCTGAAATACGCGATCACCAGCCCTGATTCTGCCCTCCCTTACTGCAATGGAATAAAGCGGCGTGCCGGGATAGATCCGAAGGCCCGCATTCATGTAAACAAGATCCGCCGGATTGATAAAATTTTCAATGAAATCAACCGTTTCCCTGAATGTGTATTCATCTTCACCTGGTCCGCCGAAAAGAAAAAACCACATGGTCGGGATATCGAACTTCCGGATCAGTTTTGCCATCTTTTCAACCTCCTGAAGGTTGAATCCCTTACCGAGGGCCTTCAGCAGTTTCGGGGAGGCGCTGTCGGGAGTTGCATCGATCTGGTAGAATCCTGCCCCGAGCATCAATTCAAATAACTGCTCACTGGTATGGCGCGGATTAATGCCCATGGTCCTCAGCCTGACTTTGATTTTGCGCCTGATGATCTCGCGGCAGATCGACTCGGCATGTCCTGCAGGATCATTGAATGTGGAGTCGACGAATTCGAAGGTGATATAGCCAAGCCGTTTATGCGCCTGTTCAATCTCATCCGCAATATCGGCAGGATTGCGGGTTCTGAAATTTCGGCCCTCGATCAGCGGATAGGTGCAGTAAATGCAGCCATGCGAGCATCCCCGTTTGGTCTGGACCGAATAGACCCCCTTTAGGAGATAGGGTGTGAAATCAATCCAGCTGTCAATCTCCGGGAACCTGGTCATCATGGGATTTGCATAAGAAAGTGCCGATCCCTGCTGAATTTTCCAGTCTTCCGCGGTGATCAGGTTCGGGATCATCGACGTATCCAGGTTAAACTGCAGCCTGTCGAGCAACGCCGGTAAAATAACCTCCGCCTCGCCAACAATGCCATAATCGGCGCCCGATAATTTCATGCACTCTACGGGAAAAATGCTGAAGCCGCTTCCGCCCAGAATAATGGGGGCTTCCGTGATCGCCATTACCGGCCTGATAAATTTATCAAGGATCCCGTCCAGGTAAAATATTTCCCTGTCCATCACGATATCATCGATATTCCTGATGCTGAAACCAATAAAATCAGGGTTAAATTGTTCAACCATATCCACAAGGCCCCTCCCTTCATCAAATACCCCGTCATAGACCTTTACCTCGTAATGGTCTCTGAGCGAAGCAGCCAGCAGGCATAATCCCAGCGGTGGCACCGGATATGGCGACTTCTCAATATTGGTATTTACCAGCAGAACCCTTTTCATTACTTTGTGTACCATGTCACGCCTTCCGTCACGTTTTGTCGCGCTTTCGTCACGTTTCCGTCACGTTTTTCCGTCACGACTAAATAACATCCGTTCCCTTTTTAATCAGCCACAAACTCCCGATCCGTTCATGGAACTCATCATGCGGCAAAGCTGTCTTCATAACCGAGTTGAAAAAGTTATATTTCCGGTAGTTATGATCAATGATATGATCCTTTACCTGTTTGTAATAAACCGTTCCGGGCATCGGGGTGAGCACTGTATAACCAGCATAAACAACCCTGTTCCGATCGGCATATTCGGCAAGTGCCTCAAAATCCTTCAACTTATAATCGGGCGGAACCACGTAATTCCCGCGGACCATGATCCCGTTTTTCTCAAATACCTTCACTGCCTCCTGGTTGTCGATGGCCGGTGAATCCTTATGATACTTTTTCAACTCTTCATCCCGGAATGATTCGAATCCGCAGATCACCACCTTCAATCCGCCACGTGCAAGCTTTTCGATGATATCAGGACGGTTCGCCGCTATATCGGCGCGGATATCCATGATAAATGTCTTTTTGATCCCCTCCTCCTCCATCCGTTTGAACAGCTGAACCATGAACTGCTCATCCACCACGGTATTGGCATCCGCAAACCGTACAACCGGGTATTCATCAATGGTCTTGAGTTCCGTGATCAGGCTCTCCACCGTACGCTGGTAATATTTTCCCCTGAACTGTGTCCAGATGGAGCAAAAGGTGCATTTGTACGGACAACCCAATGATGTGAAAACGTAAGTACTCGGAAAAGGGCTGTTCCCAACCTTGTACGTCCCGATCCATCGCTGAAGGTGGCTTCGGTCGGGCATGAGGTAATCTGCATCGGCAGCATCCCAGGGCGCAGGTTTTCCGGCTGTGCGTTTCAGTCCTGTGGCAGTGTTAATAAGGATCCCGGGGATCGATTCAAGCGACCCGCCTGCTTCCTTCACACGCACCACCTCCCTGAAAATATGCGGACATTGCCCCTGGATAACGACGTTGAACGCCGGATCGGTGAAATCACCGGGACAGAGGGCGGCCTGCAGACCGCCGGCGACAGGATGGAGCGAAGGCTCCTTTTGCTTCACAGTCCGGCAGAAATCAATGCACAAA
>CAZPWZ010000493.1:0-2472 GCA_964590675.1 uncultured Draconibacterium sp. | reverse complement strand
GCTGAAAAAGTGCTTCTCGAGCCTGCTTCCAGGGGGTACCGTGCTGATAAGGGAAGCCAATGCGGAACTGGAAAAAAGACATAAAAAATCATTGGTGACTGAATTTCTATCGACACGGATCGGATTTAATAAAACCCAATCTCCTGACAAACAGCTCTATTTCACCTCTGCTGAAACTATCAGGACCATTGCATCAGAGCATGGTTTATCCATGGAGGTCATCGACAACAAAAAAGTCACCTCCAATAACCTCTTTGTACTGAAAAAATCTTAATTAAAGACATGCATAAATACGACATCATCATAATCGGATCCGGCCTGGGCGGACTGCTGTGCGGGTATATTCTGAGCCGGGAGGGTTTCAGCGTATGCATACTTGAAAAGCAAAACCAGGTTGGAGGCAACCTGCAGACCTTCATGCGGCATGGCCGCAAGTTTGAAACCGGGGTTCACTATATCGGGGCGCTGGGGCCGGACCAGACATTAAACCGGTACTGGAAATATTTTGGATTGACGGATACGTTGAAATTCCAGCAGCTGGATTATGATTGTTTCGACAGGGTGGTATTTGGTGACCAGGAATTTCCACTGGCCCAGGGATTTGAAAATTTTACAGAACAACTGCTCCCCTTATTCCCCGGCGCCAGGTCATCGCTTACCCGTTATATAAGGGAGATTCATGAGATTATCTCAGCATTCCCATTGTATCATCTTGAATTACCTGCAGGCCACCGCGAACATCATTTTACCACCCAGAGCGCTTCAGCATTTATTGATGAAATAACCACCGGCATCCGGCATAAATCGTCCAGTGTTTCACTTTCGTCGGTGCTATCGGGGAATAACTACCTTTATGGTGGCAGCCGGTTGACGCCGCTCCATGTCGCATCGCTGATAAATCATTCCTTTATTTCGGGTGCCTACAGGATAATTGGCGGCAGTGACCAGGTATCGCAGTCGCTTCAAAAGGCAATTATTTCCCAGGGAGGCACTATCTTGAATAATAAGGCAGTGACGGGCATTGGTCAGTCTGAGAAGAAATTCACCCTCACCACGGCTACCAGGGAAGTGTTTTATGCAGATAAGGTCATTTCAGATATTCATCCGGCGACTACCCTTTCGATGATGCCGGCGGATATGGTTCGCCCTGCCTACCAGAAACGCATTGTTTCGCTTCAGAACACAACCTCATCCTTCATCCTGTTTCTGTCACTGAAACCAGGTGCATTTCCTTACATGAATTCCAACTATTACTATCATACCTCCCCTGATCCATGGGATGAAACTACCTCCCCTGATGCCAGATGGCCACGGATGTTCCTGTTATCAACGGGATGTCATGCTGCTGATCAGCAATACGCCGAAACGGCAACCATACTCACTTACATGCGTTTCGACGAGGTGGCGAAATGGACACATACCACCGTTGGCAAAAGGGGACAGGAATATCTGGCTTTCAAGAAGAAAAAGGCAGAAAAGCTTTTACAGCTGGTTGATACGAAATTTCCAGCGTTAAAACCGGCCATTGAACATATTGAAATTTCGACCCCGCTCACTTACCGCGACTATACGGGCATCCCCGAAGGATCCCTGTATGGCATCCAGAAAAACTTCCATGAGCCCCTGCTTACAACCGTAATGCCAAAGACCAAAGTCCCGGATTTCTTCTTTACAGGACAGAATACGAACCTGCACGGCGTCCTCGGCGTAACCATCGGTTCTGTGGTCACCTGCGGTGAAATACTCGGGTTGGACTACCTCCTGAAAAAAATTCAACATGGCTGATCATAAAAACCGGTGGATCAAACGGTCGGGCATTGCCTTGCTGACTCTCACGGCGATTGTGACCGTATTCTCTGTTTGGTTCCATTTTGTTACACTGATTAAGCCCCCGGATACCGGAGACACCGCATCAACCATCCTGAAAGTCGAAAACCCGGCAACTGATTTTTACCGGATCGGTTCGAACTGGCTGAAAAAAAGCTCCAGCGGTTTGTGGGAGATGTATATCGAAGGAAAGCCGTTCAACCGGGGGGTGGTCAATGGAAAACTCGCCCGGCATCTCATTGAAGAGCAGGAAAAGGCATTCATTGACCAGATCCGTGAAATGATCCCCTCTGGTTTTTACCTCCGTTTTCTGAAATATTTCATCTATTGGTTCAACCGCGACCTCGACAAATATCTCACAGAGGAATATAAGCAGGAAATCTACGGGATATCGCTGTCAGCTTCGGATCAGTTTGCGTTCATTGGTTCAAATTATCAGCGGATGCTCAACTATCACTCGGCACACGACATCGGGCATGCCTTGCAGGATTACAGCCTCGTTGGGTGCACCAGTTTCGGCGTATGGGGAAAAGGATCAGCGGACAGCTCCCTGATCATCGGCCGGAACTTCGATTTTTATATGGGAGACGAATTTGCCCGGAACAAGATCATCGAGTATGATGAGCCTGCAAGAAATGTAGACTG
>CAZPWZ010000492.1:0-2485 GCA_964590675.1 uncultured Draconibacterium sp. | reverse complement strand
TTTTTTACCACAAGCGTTTAATTTGCAACAAATATACCAACTACCGTCTCCGAAAAATACTGAATTATGAAAATAAATGAGAACCTTGCCATCAGCGAGAGTGGATTTCTTTTCAATCCATCTACGGGTGAATCCTTTACCGTAAACCCGATCGGGGCTGAGATTATCAAGTTGATGAAGGAAGGAAAAACCGAAGCGGAAATCTCAGAAAAAATAATCAAATCCTACGAAGTGGATATTAAAACCCTTCAGAAAGACCTGCATGATTTCTCCGAAATATTAAGGCATCACCAGCTGCTTGATCAGTATGAAGAAACAAAGAATTAATATAGGGGTAACCGGCCTGAATGCCATCGATAGTCCCGGCCCCGGAATTGCCGTGATCAGAGGCCTGCGCGAAGCCAAATCCTTCGATGTCAGAATCATCGGCTTTGCCTATGAATCGATGGAGCCCGGCATATATATGCATGATCTGATCGATAAAACCTACCAGATTCCCTATCCTTCTGCCGGAACGGATGTGCTGCTTGCGAGGCTCGCCTATATTCAGGAACAGGAGAAACTTGATGTGATTATTCCAAATTTTGATGCAGAGCTGTATTCTTTCATGAAGCTGGAAGACAAGCTCAGGCAGATGGGTATTCACATGTTTCTGCCTACCATCAGTCAGTTTGAAGAACGTCATAAAGTGAACCTTTCTGATTTTGGTGAGAAGTACGAAATTGATGTACCGCTTGGAAAAGCCATTTACGATTCATCCGAGATTTTCGGATTACAAAAGGAATTTGACTTTCCCCTTATGGTTAAAGGGAAATGGTATGATGCCTACATTGCCTATAACATGGAGCAGGCCCGTACTTACTTTAATAAAATCAGTGCAAAATGGGGACTTCCTGTGGTATTACAGCGTTTCGTGCATGGTACTGAGTATAATGTGACCGGATTGGGTGATGGTAACGGAAATACAATTGCGGCAGTTCCCATGCGCAAGCAGTTTATCACGGATAAAGGGAAAGCCTGGGCTGGTATCAGCATCGACGATAAAAAGCTGCTGGCCATTACCGAGAAGTTTGTGAGCGCTACCAAATGGAGAGGAGCTTTTGAACTTGAGATGATGAAATCGAATGACAACACTTACTATCTGATGGAGATCAATCCACGCATTCCTGCCTGGGTCTATCTGGCAGTCGGCGTTGGTCAGAATATTCCGGAAGCGCTCACCAACCTTGCTCTTGGAAACGATGTTGAGCCTTTCAGGACCTATGAAGTCGGCAAACTCTTCATAAGGTATTCGTACGATATGATTGTCGACAGGTCTGAATTTGAAAAAATATCAATAAACGGAGAACTCTGAAAATAATAATCTGCACATGGAAAAGAAAAGATATGAACGTCCGCACATTGTGAAACTTGATTCGGGAATGCCTGGTAAGTTTGGTATGCGTAACGATTCACCCCCTACTACCCACATTGACGGGGTAGCTGTTACGGAACTGGTTGAAAAGTACGGTTCTCCCCTGTTCGTCATTTCGGAGCATACCATCCGTTCCACTTATCGCAAGGCTTACAAAGCCTTCAGTACCCGCTATCCGAAAGTACAGTTTGCCTGGTCATACAAAACAAACTATTTACCGGCCGTATGCAACGTATTTCACCAGGAAGGATCCTGGGCTGAGGTTGTCTCGGGCTTTGAGTATGACAAAGCACTTGCCAACGGCGTTGATCCCGGGAAAATCATTTTTAACGGTCCGGGGAAGACAGCAGCAGAACTGATGAAAGCGGCAGAAAACGGGTCACTGATCCACATTGACCACCTGGATGAACTTTATTTGCTTACTGACCTGGCCGGGGAGATGAAAAGAAAACCACTGGTCGCCATCAGGGTTAATATGGATACGGGAATATATCCGATGTGGGACCGTTTCGGATTTAACTATGAGAACGGACAAGCCTGGGATGCCCTCAATAAGATTATGCTGAGCGGCAAACTTGAACTGGTGGGCCTGCATACGCACATCGGGACTTTTATCCTCGGAGCCAATGCCTACGGAGTGGCTGCGTCGAAGCTGGCCGATCTGGCGCTCGGACTGCAGCAGAAGTTCAACCATACCATCCGGTATATCGATATGGGCGGAGGTTTTGCTTCGAAAAACACCCTGAAAGGATCGTATCTGCCGGGGGCCGACACCAACCCGACCTTTGATGATTATGCTGAAGCCATTACCACGGCACTGGTCAACAGCGGGTTCAAGCCGGAAAGTCTTCCTTTGCTTATTCTCGAAACAGGCAGGGCCCTGATTGATGAGGCGGGTTACATCATCACCTCCGTACTGGCCAATAAAAGACTATCGACAGGACGCAGGGCGACCATCATCGATGCAGGAGTCAATCTGCTCTTTACAGCTTTCTGGTACCAGCACCCGGTTACTCCTGCACAGGGTTTCTCACAGTACCGGGAGGAGAACACCATTTACGGGCCACTCTG
>CAZPWZ010000491.1:0-2495 GCA_964590675.1 uncultured Draconibacterium sp. | reverse complement strand
GGGATGAACGAAATGGGGCTTACCGTTACCATCAACGCTGCACAATCAAGCATTCCATCCTCGGCACGAACTCCCATATCCATCGTTGCTAGAGAAATCCTGCAGTATGCAAAAAATATCGATGAAGCTTATGCCATCGCCAGAAAACGTGAAACTTTTGTTTCCGAATCCATCCTGGTTGGTTCGGCTCTTGATAAAAAAGCGGCAATCATTGAAAAATCACCATTTAAAATTTCCCTGGTTTTACCTGATAAAGACTACATTGCCTGCGCAAATCACTTTCAGTCTGCTGCTTTTTCTGCGGATCCGCTGAACAGGCAGAACATGAAGGAGAATGCATCTGTATACCGGTATAAAAGGCTTATGCAGCAACTTGGCGACAACACCCCAATGGATTACCAGGAAGTGGCTGCCATCCTGCGCGACCAACAGGGAATCAACGGTGTGAACATCGGCATGGGGAACGAAAAGGCCATGAATCAGCTGATTGCCCACCACTCCATCATTTTCATGCCTGAAAAATTGCTTGTGTGGGTCTCCACCTCACCCTGGCAACTCGGTTCATATGTATGTTATGACCTGTATAAAATTTTTCATAACTTTGCCGGGCTTCAGCATAAGGTTGAAATTACGGAACCGGATAAAACCATTCCACCGGATTCGTTCCTCGGATCAGCTGATTACAAGCGTTTTCTTCGCTTCAGAGAGATGAGGAAGGAACTGAAACATATTATCCGGACCGGACAAACCGATGTGCTGCCAGGTTCTTTTATTAATGAATTCCGGGCTTCTAATCCCATGTATTACGAGGTTTTTGACCTGATCGGCGATTATTATTCCAAAAATGGCCAATGGAGACTTGCACGGGAAGCTTACCTGCATGCATTGTCATTGACAGTGCCAAGATGGAATGAAAAGGAGATCATCATTAAAAAACTTGCGGATTGCAATATGAAAACAATGAATTAGACCCCGACAGGGTCACCCATCCCCGCAGGATGGCCTAACAAAACATTAGAAAATGAAATTTAAACTCATATATCCCCGCTGGGAAAAACTCGAAGGACAAACGATCTTTAACCTGCCGCCCCACGGACCGGTGGTGATGGCAGCCGATATTCCTCAGAATGTCGAAATCGACTTTACCGATGAAAACGTGGAGGAGCTCATTATTGATGAAAGCCCTGATTTTGTTGGCATTTCGATGATGCTTACCACCCAGGTAAAGCGGGGTTGGGAAATTGCAGACCAGTACCGCAAACTGGGAAAAAAAGTAATCTTCGGAGGAATTTCGACTATGCTTCATGCAGAGGAAACCATGCTGCACGCCGATTCAGTCTTCCTGGGTGAAGTGGAAGGCCGCCTTGGCCAGGTTTTCCAGGATTTCCATAAAAATGATCTGAAAAAGATCTACAACTTCATGAGCAAACCGCCCGACATGGGGCTCATCGGACCGGCAAAGCGCGACATCCTGAAAAAGGATCTTTACTATCACAAAGGATTCCGGATGGTCGATCTTTTCCATGCCTCCCGCGGATGCATCTACGATTGCTACCCCTGTGCCGTTCGCTACCTCGGTGGCCGTGGATTCCGCCCCCGTCCCATCGACCGCGTTGTGGAGGAATTGTCGCAAATGGACAACAACCGCCTTTTCATTGTTGACAATTCCCTGGCCCTCGATACGCAATGGGAGAAGGACCTTTTTAAAGCCATGATCCCCCTGAAGAAAAAATGGGTGAGTCATACCATCGAAGATAAGGATGAAGTGCTGGACCTGGCTGCCCAGGCGGGTGCCTGGTACGTTTACCAGGCTGTGTTCGACACCTCCGATTATATTAAAAAGCGGATTAAACAATACCATCAGTATGGCATTGCCGTTGAGGGCACGATTTTACTGGGCCTCGACAATCAAACCGAGGATGACATCAAGAGACTGGTTGATTTTCTGCTTGAAATCGAGCTGGATCTGGCTGAATTCACGGTCCTCGCACCTTTTCCGCACACAAAAGCTTACAGTGACCTGCTGAAACAGGGCCGTATTTTCGATACGGACTGGAATCATTACAATGCGGGCAAAGTAGTTTATCATCCGAAACATATGTCGGCCGAACGACTGGCTGAATTGTACCAGTACGCGTGGGATACTTTTTACAAGGATGAACCACAGACCATGAAGATGTTCAACCTGATCAACAAGGTAGTATCCCGTGAAATTGAAGATGGCACCTACACCCCGCGCCGCCGCGACATTGCTGATCTTAGCTTCGGAAAAAAAGTCCCTAAGGTTGCCTGATGAATAGAATGCAAGAAGTTCAAGCAATGCAAGCGTACCATTATCTAAAAATAAACTGAGCCCATACCGATGGAAACCAATCCCGACTTCGACAAATACATTGACCGCTACTTCAACTACCTGGGGAAATGGGATTGTCCCGCCAAATTCGGATTAAAGGTTGTTAACCGGAAAGATGGCCAAACCGTATCAACTGCCAACC
>CAZPWZ010000490.1:0-2505 GCA_964590675.1 uncultured Draconibacterium sp. | reverse complement strand
TGCCTTGCCCATCTCCGAATTGATTTTATCCATTTCCTCCGCCATCTCCAATGTCTTGCCCTTATCAAAGGTATCCGGATCAACAAAAACAACCTCGTCAATAGTGTCGATCATACCATTACCCATCTCTTTCTCCGAATAAAGCAGTATCTCGCTTTTTTTGATCTTCGACATATCTACCTCGAAATCTGCGACGTTCCCAATAAGCGGTTTGATCTGGAGCAGGTAAAACGATGCCTTATAATTCTCGTCCTTATTCAGGTCAATGGCAAATTCAATTTCAACCGGCGATCCAAGCGCCTCTTTGACCACATCAAGCACGACCTCAATGGTCTTCGCCATCGGAATATAATTGTACTTGAGAATATCGGCGAAATTGACCACCCTTGGACCTGCATCCCGCAAACCGGCTGAGATGCGGTCATTCTCAAGGGAGTAAACCGATGCCAGGTGCTTCAGCGTTCCATGCATTTCGGCATCATAAATGTCGAGTTTGGTCAATCCTGCATCTTCTCCCTCAAGCAGGTTCACATCTTTCTTCTTCAGATCAACGGCATAAAAATAGACCTGTGATCCCTTGTACTGGTCCTTTGCCGAATTGATTTCGAGATTCGGGTAAAGCGGGGCAAAACGGTATGCCTTTTCACCCTCCACCACATACCGGCCAAGCCCGAGTGCCACAACGGCAAATCCTTCCTCCGGCTTCATGTGTGCAAATGGATAATAGTTGTACGATTGCGCCACGCCGCTGATATGGGGGTAGTATACCTCCTGGTATTGATGACCAACAACTTCCTGGATGACAACGGCCATTTTTTCCTGTTCGATACGGTAATTGACCGCTTCGATGTAACCCTTGGCCGACGGCACATTCAACATCCCGGTTACAGTTTGGCCAAGACCGGCATGCAGTGAGATTTATACCGAGATGACCATGCAATTGAAAAAAACGGATGATATATGAAGAAACTAGTTTTATCCCTTGCCAGCTGCATATTGTTGTTCACAACTTTTGGCCAGGAACAGAGTGCCCCTGCCATTGAAATTTACGGGCAGATCATGACGGATGTTGGTTATAATTTTAACCAGTTGAATCCCAAATACTTTGATGTGATGAGACCGACCCAGTTGCCGGCCTATAAAAATGAATATGGCACGGATGGTAATATTTTTTTTGGCGTGCGGCAATCAATGCTTGGTTTCAAGACCTACCTCCCAACCCGGTATGGTGAATTAAAGACCAAATTCGCCTTTGATCTGTTCGGTTTGGGGCCTAATGCAGGACTGACGACTTTTCACCTGTTGTATGCCTATGTGGAATGGTGGAAATTTGGCGTCGGGTATACCTGGAGCCAGTTCTGCGATTTTGACGATTTCCCCAACATCGTTGAATACTGGGGCCCGGTGGGAATGTCTTTGTGCAAAAATGTCATCGTGTGCTTTATACCGTTCCAGGGGGCAAACAGGTTGTCGATTGCACTTGAACGTCCGGGTGCCAGTGCCGATGAGGGAATTTATCGTGACAGGATTGAACTGCAGGACGTTAAGCCAAAATTCTCATTACCCGACCTGTCGGCCGAGTTTCGCATGACCCGGAAATGGGGTTATGTAGAGTTGGCCGGTATTATACGCAAGATTGCATGGGAAGACCAGGGGGAAGAACCTTATGATCTGAGCGGCAGTGCGATAGGATGGGGATTTAATCTGAGTTCGAAGCTTTTGTTTGGTAAAAATGATATATTCAAGGGACAGGTCATCACAGGCCAGGCCATACAGAATTTAATGAACGACGCTCCAACAGATATCGGGATCCAGAATGATTTCAGCAATCCCGCTGCTCCTGTAAAAGGAGTTCCCCTGGGGCTCTTCAGCTTCTCAACTTACCTGGACCACCGTTGGAGCGACCTGTTCAGCAGCTCACTGGGGTACTCCGCCATCTTTACCGAAAACTCCGACGGACAGGCCGATGATGCCTTCCGTCAGGGGCATTATGCGAGCATTAACCTGCTTTGCTATCCGATCGAAAACCTGATGGCAGGTGTTGAATTGCAATGGATCCACCGTAAAAATTACAATGACGGATGGGAATCAAGTGCAACCAATGTTCAAATTTCCTTCAGGTATAATTTTTCAAAATTGCTATCCAAGAGCACGCAGCGAAAGGATTAAACAGCAGCCATTGCGGCCATCCATGTAAAACTCTCCGAGACGCTGCCTGAGAAAACGGCCGGTAATAAATTCAAACAACAGAGAAAGGGAACAAGCAAACCATGAAGCAACACTGGATCGGAGGCGAATGGATGGGCCAGGTCAACAAGGAACCCATTGACATCATTAATCCTGCCACAGAAGAGGTTATTGAGCATGTTCTGCAGGGCAACCGTGAGGATGCTGATGCGGCTGTTGTGGCTGCCAACAAAGCATTCGGGATCTGGCGCCGTATGACCGCGATATCACGAGGCGAACTCCTGCATGAAGTGGCGGACCGGCTGAAAGCACGGAGCG
>CAZPWZ010000489.1:0-2512 GCA_964590675.1 uncultured Draconibacterium sp. | reverse complement strand
TTTATTGGCAAGGCGCATGTGGCATATATTCCCGATAAATACATAACCGGCTTAAGCAAGATCGCACGGGTCGTCGATATATACGCCCGCCGGTTGCAGGTGCAGGAGCGGCTCACCATGCAGATCAAGGAAGCCATCAACGACACCCTGAAACCCCTGGGGGTCGCGGTTGTAATTGAGGCACAACATTTGTGTATGGCCATGCGCGGTGTTCAGAAACAAAATTCTGTCACAACGACATCTGATTTTGTAGGCGCTTTTGAACGGGATAAAACCCGGGCAGAATTCCTGCACCTGATCAGTACCAAGCTGCACTAATTTAAAAATGCAGGTATGCAGAAAATGCAAGTAATGCAAGCAATGGAGACTATGCAAGCAATGGAGCAGTAATAATTTGCAAGTGACAAATTATCATGCATCAGACTGTCATTCCTGCATTCATGCAATGAGTAATTGATTAATTAATTTTAAAAAGGAGGATTGAAATATGTTTGAACAGACAAATAACAGAGGATTTTTTACTGCCCAGCAGGGCACACAGGACATGACTGTTGCAAGGACCTTTATGACACAGGTTTTCGGATGGATGACCCTGGCCATGTTTGTGACAGCAATCACCGCTTACTGGTTTGCTTCATCCGAATCACTTATGAATAGCCTGATCAACATGGAGACTGGCGGAATGACCGGATTGGGATGGATTGTAACACTTTCCCCGATCGGATTCGTCCTGCTGATGTCATTCGGTTTTCAAAAGTTGTCGCCTGCCGTTTTGACACTTCTATTCATTTCGTTTTCCGTATTAATGGGAATGAGCCTGAGTTTTATCCTGCTTGTTTATACGGCAGCATCGGTTTATAAAACATTCGCCATAACGGCGGCCATGTTTGGCATTATGGCCGTGACAGGCTACACAACAAAAACCGACCTGACAAAATTCGGATCGATCATGATGATGGGCCTCATCGGACTTATGGTAGCCATGCTCGTGAATTTCTTTCTGAAAAGCGGCACTATGGATTATATTATCAGTGTTGTCGGTGTTTTAATTTTCACCGGATTAACCGCATATGATGTGCAGCGCCTGAAACGAATCGGAGCAGGAGCCGGGGAATATGGAGATGCAAATATCAGGAAACTCAGTATTCTTGGCGCACTCACGCTGTATCTCGACTTTATAAACCTGTTTATGTTTCTTCTGAGGTTTTTAGGAGACAGAAAATAAGCTGCAAAAAATCGTAAATCGTAAATCGTAAATCGTAAATTGATGAGGGCATATGTTTTTCCCGGGCAAGGCGCCCAGTTTGTTGGCATGGGCAAAGACCTTTACGACAATTCACCTTTGGCAATAGAGATGTTCGAAAAAGCCAATGAAATTTTGGGATTTCGTATCACCGACCTGATATTTGGCGGAACTGATGAAGACCTTCGGCAAACAAAAGTCACCCAGCCGGCGATCTTTCTTCATTCTGTAATTCTTGCCGCAACGCTTGGTGATGACTTTAAACCTGATATGGTTGCCGGGCATTCGCTGGGGGAATTCTCGGCGCTGGTTGCCAATAAAGCGTTATCCTTTGAAGACGGACTTCGACTGGTATCGGCACGTGCCCGGGCAATGCAGAAAGCCTGTGAAAAAGAGCCTTCCACCATGGCAGCAATTCTCGGACTCGACGATACCAGGGTTGAAGAGATATGTAAATCCATTGATGAAATCGTAGTTCCTGCAAACTATAACAGCCCCGGACAACTTGTCATTTCCGGCAGCATCAGGGGAATAGAAGTTGCCTGCGAACAGCTGAAGGCTGCAGGCGCCCGCCGTGCCTTACCGCTCAAAGTAGGAGGTGCTTTTCATTCACCATTGATGGAGCCTGCCCGCGTGGAGCTTGCCGATGCAATTAATTCAACCCCATTCAGCACGCCAATTTGTCCTATTTACCAGAATGCAACGGCACTGAGGGTCACCGATCCTGCCCAGATCAAGCAGAACCTGATCGATCAGCTCACTGCACCCGTATTATGGACGCAGATCGTACAAAATATGATCTCCGACGGTGCTGACAACTTTGTGGAGGTAGGTCCCGGGAATGTACTCCAGGGACTGATTTCGAAAATTGGCAAAGAGGTGACCGTTTCAGGGGCATAACAAAAAGGACCCTTACGGGATGTGAAGCATGTCAAGGCATCCCCCTGTTTGCTTTCCTACCGCTTGTTATACTGGATGTCGTAATACTTCTGGTAGTCGCCCGAGGTGACATTGTTCATCCATTCTTCATTGGCGAGATACCAATCCACCGTTTTTTCAAGGCCTTCGGCAAACTGCAGACTGGGTTTCCATCCGAGTTCCTTTTGAATTTTGGTGGAATCAATGGCGTACCGAAGATCATGCCCGGCACGGTCTTTCACGTAGGTAATCAGATTTTCAGATGTTCCTGCCGACCTTTTCAATTTGCGGTTCATGATTTCACATACCAGTTTGATCAGGTCGATGTTCTTCCACTCATTGTGCCCGCCA
>CAZPWZ010000488.1:0-2516 GCA_964590675.1 uncultured Draconibacterium sp. | reverse complement strand
CCGCTAACGGCAAAAACTACCGTTATCCTTCCATGGTCGTATACAATCCGGGTGCTACAGGCAATCCCGATGAAATATATGGCGTTTTTTCGGGCCCTATTTATGAATCCTCCTGGACCAATCAGTTTTTTGGCAGCGTCAGGCTGGATGGTTCAAATGAAGATGTAAACTTCGTGGCAAACGAACCCACCGTATACCTGAATCACCTGCATATAGGCCTCTACTGCTCCCCCGATGGTCATGCCACCGTAGCCTCGTTCCGGCTGAATGGGGCCTCAGGTGCCTATACCTACCATGGCTGGGAGATCCTGAACGGGAGCTTCAATGAGGCAAACCACAAATTCGACTGGCAGGTTCCCCTGCTGAAGGTACAACCAGCCTTAAAAGAGGAGGGTCGGATCGATGCATCCTGCCTTGTATGGTCTCCCGGAGGAGATATTGGTTACCTGTTTGGGACAGCCGTCGATTCAAGTGAAATCTATAATCCGTATGGCGTCGAATGGCCTGTGATTTACAAATCGACCGACCATGGCCTAACCTGGATCAAGGAACCCCCGTTCGATTTCGCCTCTATTCCGCTGTTCCGGAACTATCTCTATTCAACCAATTCCGACACCAGCCTGGTCATTCCGCGCTGGTACAATAAATGGGCCTCCACCAGCAACCAGTCAACAAACGGGGCTGCAGTCGACATTCACGGCAACCTGCACATCTTTGGCCTCATCAGGAGCACCGTCTCCATCCATCCCGATTCCCTGAACTATTTTGCAACGGGTGAAACGAACCGGTTATTTGATGTCTATATGAAGCCCGGCGGTGGATGGGATGCCTTTTACATTGACAGCCTCGCAACTGTGAATCCTCCCGATCCGGGAACCTATGGCATCAGCTGGGATCACCAAACCCAGATGACCCGCACTGCAGATGGTTCAAAGGTCTTTTGCCTGTGGACCGATACCGATCCGGCATTTTCGACCGAAAACCTCACCCCCGATATCAAAGGATGCGGTTATAATGCGGTCACCGGCATGGCAACTCCTGTAAAGAATTTTACAGCTCAAACCGAATACTGGCTTGAAAACTGGTGGATGCGCGTGGCGGATGAGGTATTTTATGACGAAAGCACCCATTCAAGTAAACTCCCTGTCACCACTTCAACCCTCGCAAGTACCTCTGCCGATCCGCTGGACCACTCTTATGTCACCGGGCTGGAAATTAACGACAGCGAATTCTCGATCCTGGTTAATGCCCCTGAGATTTCTGCCTCCGGAAATCTGAAACCGGAATTTTCCATCTGCCCGAACCCGTTCAGGGGAACAACAAACCTGAAAGTGGAGCTTGAAAAACCAGCCAATGTGGTAATTCATATAACCAACATCACAGGCCAGGAGGTGATGACCATTAACAAAGGCATGGTTGGCAAAGGATCGCACAATATCCGCATCGACGCGGGCAGGCTCCTCCCCGGAGTCTATTGCTGCACCATCACGGCGGGTGGCATCTCAGTTACCGGCAAGATGGTTGCATTATAAAAGTAGGAACAGTTAAAACTGAACACATCAGTCATCACATAAACAGCCTCAGGCTATTGCGGTTTCAATCAGTAATTGAATATATTTTGAAAATCGAGCAAAAGCTGCAGCTGTGTTGTGATGACTGATGTTTTGTAATTGCCGGCAAAAAGTATGCTGGTTGAGAGGATCAGGCACCGATTCAATCCGGTCATTCAGCGAGTATTATAACTGTTCATCGATATTCAGATACTGAAACGCCATTCCTTGGTTAATTTTACCTGATTAAAGTGAAAAACCAAACACCATTGAACCTCAATCAACCATCCAGTGCAAAAATCAGCGAAATAATCATGGATCGAGCGGAAATTGCGATTTATCTTTCAAAAGACAAGAAGACCTTTAAAGGATGTGCCAAGCTAATGGCCGGTTCCGAACCCTGGAAGACATTGAAGCGGGAATTTGAGGAATGCCTTGCCGCTTTTTTCGGAATCAATAAGGAGGTGTATGTTGTCACAGAAAACAATACCATCATCGGATTTGCAATTTTGCAAATGGCAGGCACTTTCAAGGGGTATATCCAATCCATCCTTGTAACGGAAGGATACAGGGGCAGGGGAATTGGAACGCAACTTATCAAATTTTGTGAGAACCGGATATTACAGGTCTCCCCGAATATCTTTATATGCGTATCGTCATTCAATACAGATGCAGCCAGATTATATGGCAGATTGGGTTATGAGACCATAGGAGAGTTGAGAAACTTTATAATCAATGGCCATTCGGAAATTTTACTGCGGAAGACTATCGGACCCATCAGCAAGTACCACCTGAATGAAAATTGAATAGTCAATAAGACGGTTGAAGTTGCAATTCCTGCAATTCTCAGCAGCCGGTTAATAAGTGATCGTATACACTGTGGAAGACATGATAAACCTGGCCAGGTTATCGTTAATCCTGCTGCTGCCTGCAGCATCAACCCAGGCGCAGATACCCCAATACGGC
>CAZPWZ010000487.1:0-2525 GCA_964590675.1 uncultured Draconibacterium sp. | reverse complement strand
CATTTCCGGGCTGTTGGACTGCCGGTACCGGAGGTGCTTGCCGAAGATGCCTACAATCGCATCTATCTCCTTACTGTCCTGGGAGATGTCACACTCTACCGGATGTTGACAATGCAACGTTCCTCAGGGATAGGCATTGATGAGGATCACTTTCCTGCCGAAGTCATGTCGGTATATAAGAAAACGCTGGACTGGCTGCCTGTTTTCCAGGTGAAAGCCAATCAGGGGCTGGATTATTCGGTGTGTTATCCCAGGGCGGCCTTCGACCGGCAATCGATGATGTGGGACCTGAACTATTTCAAATACTATTTTCTGAAGCTGTCAAAAATTCCATTTGATGAACAGACCCTGGAAAATGATTTTTCCGGTCTGTGTGACCTGTTGCTAGGCGCGAAATCCGATTTTTTCCTCTTTCGTGATTTTCAGTCGCGGAACATCATGGTGGTTGATGGAGAACCCTGGTTCATCGATTACCAGGGTGGACGAAAAGGCGCACTGCAATATGACGTGGCCTCGCTGCTTACCGATGCAAAAGCGGACCTTCCCATGCCGGTGCGAAAGATTTTACTGGAATATTACCTTGATAAGCTCCAGGAGATTTACCCGGTCGACCGGCAGGAATTCCTGACATCCTATTATGGTTTTGCACTTATCAGGATACTGCAGGCCCTTGGGGCATATGGTTTCAGGGGCTATTATGAAAATAAGACACATTTTCTGCAGAGCATTCCGTTTGCCTTGCGTAACCTGCGCTATCTGCGTGAAAACGCTAAAATCGGTTTCGGGCTCAATGCATTGATTGAGGTGATCGACCGCATGGTTGATACCCCGGCGTTGTATGCCCCGGCGGTAAGGGATCCTAAAACCACCGCAGAGGTTATTATTCAAGTAGTTTCAGAAAGAGAGATTATTCACGGAGCATCCGATAAAGCAATACATGAAGGAGGATCGCAGATAATTGGTGCTGTGTAAGCGATTAAACTGGTTGTGACAGTTCAAAGTTTCTCCTATAAAAAGCAAATTCCGGCTGATGGATCCGGCAACGGGGGGGGCTTTGTGTTCGATTGCCGCGCCCTGCCCAATCCGGGCCGTTTTGATGAATTTAAACAACTGACAGGCAGGGAACAACCGGTGATAGAATTCCTGGAAAAGGAACAATCCGTGGATGAATTTTTAAATCACACCTTTGCACTCGTCGATCAAAGCGTTAAAACATACATCCATCGCGGTTTTGAGCATCTGATGGTGTCATTCGGATGCACAGGCGGCCAGCACCGGTCAGTTTACTGCGCAGAGGCGCTTGCAAAACATCTGTCGGCCAGTTTCCCGGTCACTGTACAACTTATTCATAATGAAACATTTATTCATCAATAACCCTTTGTCACTTGTAATTTGTCAATCGTAAATCGAAAATAGAAAATCGTAAATCGAAAATCCTATCCCAATTTGCCAATGAAAGCCATGATTCTCGCAGCCGGCCTCGGCACACGACTTAAACCGTTTACCGACAGCCATCCCAAGGCGTTGTACGTTGTTGATGGAAAAACCCTGCTGGAGCATGCGATTGATCATTTAAAGTCTGCCGGGATCCAACAGGTAATTATTAATGTGCATCATTTTGCCGGTCAGATAGTTGAATACCTTTGTCAGCACGATCATTTCGGATTGCAGATTTCCATTTCCGACGAAACCGGCGAATTGCTCGATACGGGAGGCGGGGTGAAAAAAGCTTCATGGTTTTTCGATGACGCCGATGACATTATCATCAGGAATGTGGATATAGTCTCTGACCTGGATTTTTCAAAAATCATCGGATTTCATCGCCAAACCAGATCATTGGCAACATTAGCCGTCAGACAGCGGGAAACATCACGATACTTGCTTTGCGATCATTACATGCAGCTTTGTGGATGGGAAAATCACAAATCCGGTGAACGGATCATAGTAAATAAACCGGTTTCTGGCAATCCAGTTCATCCGGATCAGGGTTGGGATTCTAATCCGGAGTATTTGAGTTCCTATGCATTTAGTGGAATGCAGGTGATGAGTCCGGTGATATTTTCATTGATCTCGGAAGATGGAAAATTTTCTTTGGTCAAAATGTATCTGCGTCTTGCCAGTGAGCATAAGGTATCATGTTACCTTGAGGAGGGATCAGTATGGAAGGACATGGGGAGCATGCTGAATTTCAAATGAATAGCGAATTATGGAAGACTTTTTTTTATTAACCACTGATTTTGACTATGCATAGGCTCCCTTTTCTGCATCATGTTGCGCAACACCTGATTTCTGAGTACAAGGACGATCTTTTTGACCTGTGCATCGTATTGCCGAACCGTCGTGGCGGCCTGTTCCTCAGGAAATACCTGGCCACTGAAGCAGGTAAGGTAACCTGGGCGCCAAACATCTTTTCGATTGAGGACTTCATTGCGGAGATCAGCGGATTGCAGGAGGTGGAAAACCTGCATTTGTTATTTGAGTTGTATGCAGTGCATCGCGATATCGAGGGTGCAAATGCACAGTCA
>CAZPWZ010000486.1:0-2534 GCA_964590675.1 uncultured Draconibacterium sp. | reverse complement strand
GTGCGTTCAACTGCCTTCTGCGTTGTCTCCCTGACCTTTATTTTTGCCGTCCTTTCGGCCCTTTCATTGGTTGTGCGCTGATTGATTGCCTCTGTCCTGAGATTTACAGCCTCCCGGTAATTGGAAGGGCGACCGGTTTCACGGCTGTTGGCCACACCGGGACGGTAAACATGAACCCTGTTGTCGCGTGCGTTCATCCTGTCCGGCCTGTCGACATCGGTCAGCTGCATCCGCTGCACCCTTTTATTCATATGCCGTTCCACATCCCTCACCCTGGGCCCGTGGAACCAGTTGCCATGATTGTGGCGGTAGTTGTTGCCGTTGTAAATGTTCGTAATATAGGTAATGTTGTTTATCTGGACCGGCGGATTGTAAATATGGGCATACCAGTTATCCGAACAAAAATGATGTTGGGGAACAAATGTCCACCAGAAATGTGGGGCGATCCAGTTGAAATTAACGCTTACATGCATGTCCGGACCCATTGGAGCCCAGGCCCAGTAATTATTGTATGCGCCCCAGGTAACCCACGCCGGAGCCCATTCATTGCCCGGGATCCACATCCATCCGAGGTAATCGTCGAAATACCAACGTCCGTAGTGGAATGCAGCCCAGCCCCAGCGATAATCGGAAACCCAGGTCCATCCAAGGTCGGTGTAAACCCAGTTTCCTCCGGTGGCATAGGGCCTGAATCCATCAGGATCATCGAGGTAAGGTCTCCATACATAACCGTATTCAGGGGTGTTTATCCAATCGCCGAAAGGCTGGAGCTCATCATAAAATGTCTGGACTGAGATGGTAACATGTTTGTTAAAATAATTGTGCCCTTCAACACAGGTTGATGCTGCCATCGCGAAAGCCAGAATAAAAATTATCTTTTTCATGGCTGTAAGAATTTAGTTGTTTTTGAATTTTACTCTTGTTTCAGTTTATAGGCGCCAATGGATGTCATCATAACAAGGGCCGTGCCAAAAAATATTCACAGTCAATTGAATTATTGTCTAATTTTACATATGATACTTCGGTCGTGTGAACAGGCTGCCATCGCAGCCCTAAGTAATGAAGTTAATACCATTCTCACCCCATGAGAACCATTCTGAAAAATTCCAGGATCATCCTGTTTGCAGCCACATTCATTTTTTCATTGACCTGTGGCGGATTTGCACAACAGACATTGCTTTTGACTGAATCCTTTGAGACAGCTTCCGGAACAACTCCCCCGGCCGGATGGGCCATTGAACAGGTTACGGGTTCCGACCCCGGGATTAGCTTTGTGGCCACCTCCGTTTCCCCGACCATTACCGCTGCATACGACGGATCAAAGTTTGCCCGGTACAATTCGGCCGGAATCAGCAGCGGTGCGACCCGTTTAAAGCGGACAACACCCGTTTCGACTATGAACAAATCATTTATCATGGTTGATTTTGCCTGGTACGAAGACCCGGGTTTTCCCGACAGCACGGATAAAGTGGATGTACAATGGTCGACCGATGGAATTACCTGGACTACCGCAGGTACTGTACACCGTTATAATGCCATACCCGGCTGGAAGTGGAAGAATTTTGTTCTTGGTTCAGTTGCCGCCAACCAGCCTGCCCTCTATGTTGCTTTCCTTTTTACTTCAGCGCATGGGAACAACTGTGCGATGGACCTGGTGCATGTTACGGGCGGACCTCCCCCACCCCCGGCGATGGTTACCATTGGTACCGGCACCGCAACGGCAGGATGGCCCTATTATACCTTCTACTGGAGCTCCAGGACACAAATGCTGTACACCGCGGCTGAACTTACCGCTGGCGGCGCAATGTCCGGTCCACTGCAGTCTGTCGGATTTAACATTGCAACACGTTCTTCCCAGCCAATGAACAATTTTGCCGTGAAAATGGGTCAGACAACAGCGACCTCACTCCCAGGATGGGTAGCAGGACTGCCGGAAAATTACAGCGGCACCTACACCGTTCCCGGAACCGGTTGGCGCGATATTACGCTTGCCACGCCGATGATCTGGGATGGCACCTCCAATGTAATCGTTGAAGTTTGTTTCGCCAACTCTTCTTACACTTCCACTTCTAACGTATATGCAACCGCCATGACAGCCATGAACCTGCATTATCATGCGGATAACAGCACCGGCTGTGGCCATACAACTATTAACTCATCCTACACCACACCGCGGCCGAACATCCGTTTTGGGCAACCACCGGGATGTCCTGGTGGCGCTTTGATGGGATTTGTGAAGAATGCAAATACCGGACAGACGATCGCCGGCGCTATCGTGACGGTTGGCACACGCAGGGATACTTCCCGTGCTAACGGCTTTTACATTATTTATAACATTCCACCCGGCACAGTCACCGTAAACACCATCGTTTTCGGTTATATTGCAAATTCAGTGAATGCCACCATTGCATGTGATTCTGCTACCAGTCTCAATATCCTTGTCGGTCCGGGTCCGCAGGTTGGCGGCGTGGTTACCGACGCCTCCACAGGCAGTCCGGTTGTTGGCGCTTAAGTAACTAGAGGCGGAGTATCCA
>CAZPWZ010000485.1:0-2536 GCA_964590675.1 uncultured Draconibacterium sp. | reverse complement strand
TATGATGGTCGCGCAATCCCTCCCGGTGTCGTTATACTCCCGGCAGCTAATTGTATTCATGCCAACTCAGCCTTCCCCGGTTGCGTATGTCATAGTTCTTCCGCTTCCTTTTAGATCCCCATCATTTGCCCCACAGCCATATTGCAAATTCGAACCAGTTGCTTCCACCGTAATCAGGGTGGTATCCCAGGCCTCAATCGGATTCAATGTACATGTCAGGCTTTGAATCTGTATGTCTCCGGCACCCTTTTCAGTTTTTTCTTTGGTACATGATAAAAGGATTGCAACTGAGATAAGAAGAAATATGATGATTCTCTGCATATGCTATGATTTAGGATCTAAACTGCAATTACAACCATGAAATGTTCTTCCGGAATAGGCATCCGGACTGATGCTGCCAATCATTTTTACGATCTCGCCGGCGACTTTGTCAACCATTTCATGGTGTTCGTCCTTAAGATCCTTATTCCTTACGATTTTGGTATTCAATGCATTCTCATCTCCGATGATCTTCGAAATGTCAATAAAACCGCTGATCTTGCCACTATACTTTTCAGTGCTTCTTTTAGCGCAAAGTTTATCACAGCCGTCGACCGATATAGTCGGAAACACCTTTGCAAAGTTTCTTTCTTCCATTCCGCCGGCAAGATAAAGCGGCAGGCACAGTGTAACAGTTTGGACCAGTTTAAGTTCTTCCAGAACTTTTCTCGTTGCAAGCCTGGCAATAGTCCCGCCAAGACATTCTTCGCCACTGCATGATAATACGCCTACTTTAAACTCAGACATTGATACCTCTCCTTAATTGACTTCATTTATTTTTTTTGCGATCTTCTCCGCGATTTCACTTATTACAACCTCGCCGTCAGCATCGAGCATGGTTGGTGAACCAAATTTTTTCCCTTTATGCTCTTTCACTGTATCCAGAACTTTTATTTCATCTATCACGATCCCTCCGGCTATCGTGACATTTTTTGATGCACACATCTTTGGGCAACCGTCAACGGTAATACAGTTATAGCCTTCAATTTTTTCTTTCACCTCTTTATCACCGGTTACTATGTAAGCGAGACAAACCGTTTCTGACTTTTCCGGGCATAATTCAATGACTGTTTTCAAAACTGCTTCCCTCGCCATCAGTCCGTATACCTTGCCAATACCACTGCAAGGAACAACTTTCACCTTCTTATCCATTTGCCTCCTCCACCTTTTTCCTCATGATTGCAAAATATTGATCGAATCCTATTAAAAGTTCCTTATCGCTGTTAAAATCAGTTAATTCAATCTCCGCTACCCAACCCAGTTCATAAGGGTTTTCATTGATAAGGTCCGGTTTTTTTACAAGCGTGTCATTGATGGAGATAACCTTACCGCTTACAGGTGAAATTAATTCAAAGACAGACTTTGACGATTCGATCTCCCCGGCTTCTCCGAATTGGTCGATTGCCGCACCAATATCGGGTGGAGTGAAATATAAAATATCGGAAAGGTTTTGTTGAACGAAATCCGTAACACCAATCCTGGCCCGGTTTCCAAACACCCATACCCAGCAGTCGTTCTCGTTAAAATAAATTTGCGGATTTGTTGGTACCCTGAAAATGAATTTGCCATATTGAAAAGTCGTATAGGTGAAATTAAATGAATAATCCACTTCAGCAGATACTGGTTTGGCTTTGTTTTCGGCATTGTTTACTCCGTTCAATATTTTTTCAATCAGCGTGTTTTCATTTTCGATGAGCCTGAGGTTACTCTTTAAATCAATATGATGATTTTTAGCTTCTTCGGTTACTGATATTTTTCTGGAAATTTTCAGGTTTTTTTCCGCAGCAAGCTTACTGGCGCAACGGGTCTGGCAACCATCTATGACCAGCAGATCATGCTCTTCCGCGATTTTATTGTATTTCGCCCCGGCAACTCTGTAATGTACAGGGCATATCATTACATTTTTATCGTTTTCGCATAATTTTATCGCGATCTCCCTTGAAATTAAACCGGCGCATTTATCCAACCCGTTGCAGGGGAGGATGGCATAATTTTCAACCATGGCTATCCTCCTTTCTGGTCTCCTTGATCCGTTGCGTGGTCGCATTTTTATCGGGAAACGACAGTGCGTCGGGACCGCAGATTTTCGAGCACGCCCTGCAGAAAACAACGCAGTTATTTGCATTCCTCACGATCAGTTTAATCTCTTCCGTTTCCCTGACCTCAAAAACTTTATGAGGACAGAATTTCACGCATTCCATGCAATAGTCGCATCTTGTGTAATCAATGACCGGTTTCCAGTCGATTTTATCGCGTTCAACTCCCATAAAGGTGGTTTCCCTCATATCGATTCCTCCATTTTTAAAAGCGCTGCATTGACTTTCTCGATTGCCTGATCGGTCGTCATGTCGCGCACATCAATGGGAACCAAATCCTTGCTTATATCAAGTCCTGATGCCTGAAACGCATCTCTGAACAGCTTGTTCTGCATGTTGGGTGCACAGCCTCCGATCACTACTTTTCTGTGGGCTTTCAGAAAATCCATTAAAAACCGGTC
>CAZPWZ010000484.1:0-2537 GCA_964590675.1 uncultured Draconibacterium sp. | reverse complement strand
TGTTGCGTGAGATCGTCTCGCTGATTCCCCCTGCGTGGCAATATCCCGAGGTGAACTGCGAATTTTGGGATGTGTACCGGGGAAGACATTTATTGAAATGCGATGATGAAGGCCGTGAACGTTGTACCGCATGCGGGCTGTGTGCAGTTGCCTGCCCGGCTGAAGCTATCACCATGGTGGCTGCGGAGCGATTGCCCGGAGAAGAACAACTGTATCGCGAGGAGAAGTATGCTGCTGTTTATGAGATCAATATGCTGCGATGCATTTTCTGTGGCGATTGTGAAGAGGCCTGCCCGAAGGAGGCCATATTCCTGACAAAGGAGATCGTTCATTCAGAGTACAACCGCGATAAGTTCATCTACGGCAAGAATGAACTGGTTGAACCGCCTGATCCGGCAGGAAGGATAGATGTTTCAAAAAGGCAGACGCCCGAAGTGCTGGAGTTCAAGAAAGATAAAAGGCATAAACACAACAGGTAACATGTTTACACATTATATATTCCACCTCCTCAGCATCATGGCCCTGTTCTCAGCGGTAATGGTCATTGCCTCGAAAAAACCGATTCACTCGGTATTGTTCCTGACAATGACCTTTTTTGCGATCGCGGGCCATTATGTATTGCTGAATGCCCAGTTCCTGGCAGTGGTGCATGTGATCGTTTATGCCGGGGCCATCATGGTGCTGTTTCTTTTTACAGTGATGCTGCTGAACCTGAACAAGGATGAGCGTTCACCGAAGCCAGCATGGGTCAAATTCATGGCACTGATAGCCGGTGGGATGCTGATGCTCACCCTTGTCGGGATTTTTCGCGGGTACGACATTCAAACCGCACAGGATCCGATGACCTCACAGATCGGACTGGTCAAGAACCTTGGAAAAATTTTATATCACGATTACCTGCTGCCTTTTGAAATGTCGTCGGTGCTTTTTCTGACAGCCATGGTCGGAGCGGTATTACTGGGGAAAAAAGAACAGATTTAAAACTGATAATCAGGCAAAAATGCAAGCACTTCAGTCGATACCAATAAATTATTATCTCATCTTTTGCTCCCTGCTTTTCTGCATCGGCGTATTTGGTGTTTTGATCAAGCGCAATGCATTGATGATCCTTATGTCGATTGAGTTGATGATCAACTCTATCAATCTCCTGCTTGCGGCTTTTTCGGCCTATACAAACGATCCGGCGGGACAGATTTTTGTATTTTTCATCATGGTGGTGGCAGCAGCCGAAGTTGCAATCGGTCTGGCCATTGTGGTGCTCATATACAGGACCACCCATTCTATTGATATTAATGTTCTGAATAAATTGAAATGGTAATGGCGACATTATCGGAATTCAAAATTTGACGATGGATATAATCATCATATTAATACCAATCCTGCCGCTTCTGGGTTTTTTGATCCTGGGACTGGGTTTTAAATCGATCCCTAAAAGGATCACAACAATTCTTGGCCCCGGAACGATCATGATTTCATTCATCTTGTCAGTCATTTCATTCATTAATACATTGGCTGCCCGGGAAATCCCGACAATTCCGCTTCACCTGTTTTCCTGGATTCACATTGGTTCCCTCGACATCCCCTTCGCCTTCCTCATCGACCCGCTATCGGTGCTGATGCTACTTATTGTCACCGGGGTCGGATTTCTCATTCATGTTTATTCGGTGGGGTACATGAAGGAGGATCCCGGCTACAACCGGTTCTTTTCCTACATGAACCTCTTCGTTTTCTTCATGCTGCTGCTGGTCATGGGCGCCAATTATCCGATCATGTTCATCGGCTGGGAAGGGGTTGGACTCTGTTCTTACCTGCTTATCGGCTTCTGGTTTAAAAACCATGATTACAACAACGCTGCCAAGAAGGCTTTCATCATGAACCGTATCGGCGACCTGGGATTTCTCCTTGGGATGTTCCTCCTTTTTACAACCTTTCAGAGTCTGAACTTCCAGGAAATCTTCGTGCAGGCCAAATCCATCGAATCGGGGAACGCCACCCTGATGGTCATTACCCTGCTGCTTTTTACCGGTGCGGTTGGAAAAAGTGCCCAGATTCCTTTATATACCTGGCTGCCCGACGCCATGGCAGGCCCAACGCCGGTCTCGGCACTCATCCATGCTGCAACCATGGTCACGGCCGGCATTTATATGATCGCCCGTTCCAACATCCTGTATATCCTGTCTCCCCTGACCATGGAGATAATTGGTATCACCGCCCTGGCAACAGCCCTCTTTGCCGCCTCCATAGCCATTTTTCAGAATGACATCAAGAAAGTTCTTGCCTACTCCACCATCAGCCAGCTGGGCTATATGTTCCTTGGCCTCAGTGTGGGTGCCTTCACCGGGGCCATGTTCCACCTCACTACCCACGCCTTTTTCAAGGCATTGCTATTCCTGGCCGCAGGAAGTGTGATCCATGCATTGGGCGGGGAGCAGGATATCCGCAACATGGGCGGACTTCGCAGAAAGCTCCCAAAAACATCATGGACCTTCCTGATTGGTACCGTGGCAATTGCATGAATTCCGCCATTCGCGGGCTGC
>CAZPWZ010000483.1:0-2558 GCA_964590675.1 uncultured Draconibacterium sp. | reverse complement strand
GCACCCAGCCAGGCACCTGATTAGTTTTGTTTAAGAGGAGTATCATGCTGCTTCAGCTCATCGTATCCGTAGTTCTATTGGGTGGTATATATGCATTGTTAAGCCTGGGCCTGTCGTTGATATTCGGCGTGTCCAAATTTGTCAATTTCGCGCATGGTGATTTTGTCATGAGCGGGATGTACATGGCCTTCGTCTGTTACATTCTGTTTGCCTTTACTCCTTATTTTTCATGGCCACTGGTGCTTCTGGGCGGTGTGGGGTTAGGGCTACTGTTATTCTGGGTGGCCAGGTCCACAATTGAAAAATCAGGGCTGAACCAGATTTTGGTAACCCTGGGGATTTCCATGGTATTGCAGAACACTGTGATGCTATTTTTCAAATCGGACTACAAATCAATCCCCGCCACTTTCGGTTCCAGCATCAAGGCAGGCACTGTCTTCATATCCACGGAAATGTTGATCGCCTTCATCATCGCCGTAGGTGTTACGGCCGTGTTTTTCTGCCTGATCAAATATACCGATACGGGCCGGGCGTTGCGAGCCGTCAGCGATGACCGGGAAGCAAGCAGGCTGATGGGTTTGCCGGTGAATAAGTTGGATCCGATTGCCTTCTGCCTGGGTATTACCTTGGCCTGCCTGGCAGGGGCTTTGCTTATGACACTATATCCGACTACTCCGACCTCCGGGTCCGGTTACAACCTTGTCGCCTGGGTTACTGTAGTTTTGGGCGGTCTGGGTTACTTACAGGGGGCTTTGGTCAGCGCGGTGCTCATAGGTGTCTGTGAGATCCTCAGCGGGTTTTATCTTGGCGCAGACCTCAGACAGGTAGTCTACTATTCCTTGTTCATCCTGGTTCTCGTTTTCCGGCCGCAGGGTTTATTTACCGGGTTGAGCATGAAGAAGGTGAAAAAATGAGTACGCTTTTCGCCAGCAAGTACAGAGATTACCTGATTTGTGCCGCAGCGGTACTGATACTGCTGACAGGACTGATCAGCGACAACAAATACACGCTCGATATCCTTATCACCATGGTTTATTTCTGCATACTCGCCAGCGCGTGGAATATTATGTGCGGATTTACCGGACAACTGTCACTCGGGCACGGGGCATTTTTAGGGCTGGGACAATATACGTCGACCCTTTTGTTCACCAGGCTCGGCATTTCACCGTGGCTCGGGATGATTGCCGGCGGATTAACGGCAATGTTGCTGGCGTTGCTCGTCGGCGCGCTGGCGCTTCGGCTGAAAGGCCCGTTCTTCGCATTGGCGACGATTGCGCTGACTGCAATCATGGAAATATTAGCGGTAAAATTCGACAACATCACAGGGGGGTCTGTCGGGATAACAATACCTTATCGGCCCGGCTTAGAGAACATGATTTTTCAGAACTATCATCCGACCTACTTCCTGTTTGTCTGCTTATTGGCAGTGGTGCTGATCGTTACGATCGTCATCAACAAATCCCGCCTGGGATCAAACCTTGTCGCCATTCGGGAAAACGAATTAACAGCAGCTTCGCTGGGAATCAATGTGTTTCGGAACCAGGTGTATGCGCTGATGATCAGCTCTTTCTTTACCGGCGTTGTTGGTACGCTGTACGCGCAGCATGTTTTATTTATTGATCCGGCAGGTTCATTCAGCGTGGTTGTGTCTGAAAAAGCGGCGCTCATCTCGATCATCGGAGGCGCAGGAACTGTATTTGGCCCTTTAATCGGCGGAATCTTGCTGGCGCCTACGGAAATATTTCTGCGAACGTGGCTGGGGAGCACGTATCAGGGGGCATACCTCATAATATATGGCGTGCTGCTGATATTTGTGATTTTGGTGATTCCCAAAGGTATAGCCGGTACGATTGGTGATTATATCAAGAAGACCGCTTCAAAGGTATAGGGCAAAAGATTGGCATTTTCTGATCGGAGAATAATTTTAATATCAAGCTGACCATAAAGCAGAAAATGGTCAAACTTCAAGAACCTATAGCCCCGAGGATGCAATTGGCGCATCTGGCTCGTAAATGAGATCTTCATGAAGTTACCCCCTAGCTGATCAACCAGATTGAACAGGCAAAGGCCAATGGATTCTGTCCGTTCGGCTGATAAAAGCAGCGAAGGTACTGTTCGATTATGGTATGAAAGGAAGTGTGTATAATGTCCGTGGAATTGCCTGTTCAAGCAAGCAACCTCTTTCATGAGGCGCGCGACTACGCAATCGCACATATCGCACCGTTTGCCGCCCAATGGGAGGAAGCGTTGCAATTGCCCCGGGAAGCGATAGCCCATGCGGCAGCACATGGTTACTGTGGCATCGGGTTAACCCGGGAAGTTGGCGGCCGAGGGTTGAATTTCCTGTAGAGTGCGCTGGTCTACGAGGGACTTGCCCACGGTTGCGGAGGATTTACTTTCCTGCTTCAGTTGCATAATAACATTTCTTACGATATCGAAACATACTATGATTTGAGCGACGAAGTAAGAAAATTACTGCCCGGCATGGCCTGCGGGAAAAACCTGACATCCTTCGCCTTGACAGAGGAGTGCGGCGGTTCGGACCCATCAATGAACCA
>CAZPWZ010000482.1:0-2559 GCA_964590675.1 uncultured Draconibacterium sp. | reverse complement strand
TCGCATCATGAACAGGCACTGCAGGAGCTTGAGAAACTGCGGGTCAAAAAACTATGGCAGTCGGGGAGGGTCAAGGAATATTACTCCGAACTTACGGAGATCATCAGGCGGTACATTGAAAACAAATACAGGTTGCCTGCATTGGAACAAACCAGTGCTGAGATTATGGAAAGCCTGGCGGGTAATGACGTGTGCCCTACCAAAGCCGCAGACAAACTGGGCGACCTGCTTATCCTGGCTGATATGGTCAAGTTTGCAAAAACCCAGCCATTGGCCACCGAAAATGAAAAAAGCCTGGCCGATGGAATTGAATTTGTTTATGCCACCGCCGGAGAATCGGCAGTTCCGGAGAATCTACCGGCACAAACATAAGAAATGTTTAACAGCAAAGGATTTGAATACTGATTAATATGTACAAAGCGCTCACTTTCGGCAATCCCGGATTCCTGTTCCTGCTACTGGTAATTCCTTTGCTGGTAGTATGGTATTTCTACCGGAAAAAGAGATATACCGCCGATCTGCAGGTGAGTTCCACGGAAGGCTTTGCCATGGTAGGCAGAAACCTGAAATTCTATGCCTATCATGGTCTTTACGTATTGCGTTTGCTCGCTGTCATCCTGCTTATCATTGCCTTGGCACGGCCTCAGACCAGCCTGAGCCGCCAGGATATCAGCGTTGAAGGTATTGACCTGATTCTCGCCCTGGATGTCAGCGGATCGATGCTCGCCATGGATTTTAAACCTGACCGCCTTGAAGCAGCAAAGGACCTGGCGATCGAATTCATCGACGGCCGGCCAAACGATCGGATAGGATTGGTGATATTCAGCGGTGAAACTTTCACCCAATGCCCGCTCACAACCGACCACGCCGTACTCAAAAACCTTTTCAGGGATATACGCAGCGGCATGATCGATGACGGCACTGCCCTGGGCGACGGGCTGGCAACCGCCGTGAACCGGTTACGCGGGAGCAAGGCAGTCAGCAAGGTCATCATTTTACTAACCGACGGAGTCAATAATATGGGATCCCTTGATCCGCGGTCGGCAGCGGAAATCGCAAAGCTCTATGGCATACGCATTTATACGATCGGCGTGGGAAGCATGGGCCAGGCCCCTTATCCCGTTCAAACCCCGTTTGGCATGCAAACACAGATGATGGAGGTGAAAATAGATGAAGCCCTTCTGATGGAAGTTGCCAGGGGGACCGACGGTAAATACTTCCGTGCGACAAACAATGAGAAACTCCGGTCGATATACCGGGAAATTGATAAAATGGAAAAATCCAAAATTGACGTCACGGAATTCCGTAAGAAAAAGGAGGAGTTTTTTCCGCTTGTATTACTGGCATTCATTTTCATCGGACTTGAAATGCTCTTAAGATATATGTACCTAAAAAACATACCCTAGTGTTCCGATTCGCACATATAGCATACTTTTACCTGCTTGCGCTGATCCCGGTGTTAGCAGCGCTGCTCGTGTTTTTTCTGATCTGGAAGAAGAAAACACTGGCAAAATATGGCGAATGGAGTGTGATCCGTCAGCTAATCCCCGATTATTCCATTGCCAAAACCATTATTAAATTCGTACTGGTCATGCTGGCCATCGCCAGCCTGGCGATAGCCCTGGCCGAACCTCAAACCGGTTCAAGGCTCGAAAAGGTTAAACGCAAAGGCATCGATCTGATGATCTGCCTTGATGTTTCGAATTCCATGATGGCCCAGGATATCAAGCCCGACCGGCTTGAACGTGCCAAGCAGTCTATCGTGCGCCTGGTCGACAACCTCGAGGGTGACCGCATCGGCATTATCGTTTTCGCAGGAAAAGCTTACACGCAATTGCCGATTACAACCGATTACGCCGCCGCGAAAATGTTCACCTCTTCCATTAATACCAGCCTGGTTTCCACCCAGGGAACTGCGATTGCAGAAGCGATCGAAATGGCCGTGAACGGATTCGGTGAATCGAAACACAATAAGGCCGTTATTGTAATTACCGATGGCGAAGATCACGAAGGCAGCGTTTTGGAGCAGGCCGAAGCTGCAGTGAAAAAGAACGTGACTATTTATACTATTGGCATGGGCTTGTCCGAGGGTGCCCCGATTCCTGTTTTCAATGGCAATGTCCAAACCGGATATCGCAAGGACCGCGACGGCAACACGATCATGACCCGGCTGAATGAAACATTGCTCCAGCAGATCGCCAGTGTTGGAAAGGGGATGTATGTGCGTGCAACCACCTCTGAAACCGGACTGAACAAGATCTTTGATGACATCAGTAAAATTCAGAAATCTGAGATCGAAGAGAAGCAATACAGCGATTATGAAGACCGGTTCCAGTACTTTGTTGCCCTGGCATTGTTCATCCTGATCCTCGATCTTTTTATTTTTGAACGAAAGACAAAATGGCTGCAACGATTTAAACCATTTGAAAAGTAGTGTTTATGAGCTTTGGCCTGAAGATGAGATATAAAATAACTGTCCTTTTATTCCTGCTGCTGTCCGGAAATTTTTCCTATTCCCAGAAAGAGAATGCATTGCTGCGACAGGGGAACCGGAAATTT
>CAZPWZ010000481.1:605-2577 GCA_964590675.1 uncultured Draconibacterium sp. | reverse complement strand
TTCTTTGTAAACCTGCCTTACTGCGATATCAACTCCCTGGATCAGTACGTTTCTGGCCATGCTGTAATAGGCTCCGAACTGGGGCTTAAGGTAGTTAACGATCATGTCGGTGATTTTTGATCCGGTGAGGTATCCGAGGGCATAGCCACGCTCAGTGTGTGTGCCCCATACCTTGACCACCTGGATTCCCATGCTGTCCTTGTAAATAAATCCTTTGACCGGCTGGGCTTGCACGAGGCCTGCTCCCAGGGTCAGGATGCCGAACAATAAGATTTTGCGTAACATAACTTTGAATTTGAACGATTATCAATTCAAAGTTAAAAAAAATTCTTATTAAATTTTCTTGACACGCACGGCGCTCATGCCCTTGAATCCGCGTTCGAGTTCAAACGACACGGTATCGCCCTCTTTGACCTCCTCGGTGAGGCCGTTGACGTGAACAAAATACTTTTCCTGCGAATCGAGCTCCTTGATAAAGCCGAATCCCTTGGTATGGTTGAAAAACTCAACCCTGCCTTTGCGGATCGAGGTAGCCTCGATCGCCTCCCGTTTGGGAACGCCGATCTCGATGCTGCCTGCATCGATCTTCCTGCGGGTGGAAGGATCGGGCTGGGTATCGGTGATATTCCCGTATTCATCAACATAGGCGATCATATTCTCGAGACCTCCGCCCTGGGAATTTGCCTTGCGTGCTGCAACTTTCTGCTGCTTGTCGAGCCGCTTCTTTAAACGTTTTTTCTCCTGGTCTCTTTTGTTGTAGGTCTCTTGTGAACTCGCCATTTAATGATTTTAGATTTGGATTGAACAATTGTGCTGCAAAGATACAATAATAAAACGGAATGCCCGGATAATGAACCGGATTGACCACATATTCACTGGCAGGAAGCCGGGAATTAGCCTCCGGGATCCGGTTATGCCGGTTATTTTTACGATTTATTGCAAGTCACGATCATCCGGGGTGACAGATTTGTAAATTTTGCAACGCGCATTACAGTCCGGCCATAATTTTTGGATTTTATGCCAAAACAAACGCCAATGCCCTGAAGATCAGTTTTGATCCAGCAGGTTCCCGGCCTAATTTTATGCGGAATTTCAAAAACGGATTTCCCATGAAAAAGAAAATTTTACTCCTTGGATTTTGCCTCGCGGGCTTTACCCTTCATGCTCAGTATTCCGGGACGGCAGTGTTTTCGGAGGTGCCGGTCGGAACCACGAAATACGACATGCAAACCAATAAATCGAGTCAAAACAGGATTTACCGGTTCGCCGACGGCACGATCGGCGCGACCTGGATGTTTTCCCAGACCACCAACTTTGACGACCGGGGAACCGGCGTGAATTATTTCAACGGAACAACCTGGGGACCCTTCCCAACCGCACGGATTGAAACGGTGAAGTCGGGCTGGCCCTCCTATGCCGCATATAACACTAACGGCGAAGTGGTTGTTTCGCACAAGGCCCTGCTGGCACCGCTTAACATTGCAAAACGGACAAACAAAGGGAGCGGTTCATGGACGGTTGGCGCCATACCACCGCCACCGGGGGTGACCGGCATGCTGTGGGCCCGCATGGTGACCAACGGACCGAACCACATGAACATCCACGTGATCGCCAACACGGCGCCCCTGTCCAATGGCGGAGCGATTTACCAGGGACTGGACGGTGCGGTACTCTACAACCGGTCCCTCGACGGGGGGAACTCATGGATGGGATGGCAGCTGCTGCCGGGGATGACCTCTGCATTGTACCGCGGGTTCAGCGCCGATACTTACGAGTGGGCCGAACCCAGGGGGGATACCCTTTGTTTCGTTGTCGGCGACAACTGGAATGACCTGTTTATCATGAAGTCGACCAATAACGGGGCATCCTGGGTGAAAACGATCATTTGGAACTGTCTTTACAACAAATGGAACGGGGGAAGCAACATCGGATTGTTCTATTGTCCCGACGGCTCCAATGCCGTTGCACTGGA
>CAZPWZ010000481.1:0-595 GCA_964590675.1 uncultured Draconibacterium sp. | reverse complement strand
ACCGCGGTGAGCCCCATGGCGATGGGAGGTTGCGCCGCCAGAATGCCCGTGCCGATTATACCGGCACCAGGTTTTACATCCCCTATACCGACGGACTCATTTACTGGAATGAAACCCAGCCGCCGCTGGTACAGGCGCTCGACTCCGCCACACTCGCGGCAGGGGGACATTTTATCGGCTGGGTGCAGGACCCGGAGGTGTGGACCGCCGGACCATCTGCCCTGGCTTATTACGGCATTTCCATGTCAAGCATGCCCACCATCACCATCGACCAGTATAATCACATTTACGTACTGTGGTCGGGGGTGACGAATCACCGGGACGGCTACAATTTCATGGTCAGGCACATCTATGCACGTGCCTCGGTAAATTACGGTGAAACCTGGTGCCCTGTCATCGCCGACCTTACCGGAGGCGCCGCCGCTGATGCGCTTGAATCCGTATACCCATCCATGGCTCCTGCTGCCAGCGAAAACCTCTGTTTCATCTACCAGAGCGACAACCTCGCAGGCTGTTATATCCAGGGAACCATGGGTCAGCAGGGACAGAATGTGATCAATACCAGGGAAATCCCCTGCATGACGGTAACGAAGAA